>JALTHG010000022.1 GCA_027004715.1 Deltaproteobacteria bacterium | reverse complement strand
TGGCCTGGGATCTGGCCATTTTTTTATGTGATGCAGGTCCTGACTGTCGCGCTCTCTCTTGTTGGGTCTTAGGACTGCCTGCCAGCCCCCCTCTGGAGGCCGCACATCCGGATAAGATCACAACTATCATACATAAGCAAAAGAGGCCTCTTATCCTGTTACAGTCTATCTTATAGTCTATTTGATCCATATTGGAGTAATTCTGCCTCCTATTCGAAAAGGGCCCTCATCTCTTTTTCTCTTCTGCCAGGGCCTCTATTCTCTCTCTTGCATAGTGCTGTTCCTTCCAGGGAATTGATTTCCCCGCTAGCAAGACTGCCCTATATTCTCTTAAGGCCTCCCCTCTTTTACCCAGGCCTTCATATGCCTGTGCCTTTAAGAGCATAGTGTCTGATGAAATTTTATACTTGTCTTCAATCTTGTCTAAGAGACGGAGTGCCTGCCTGTACCTGCCTCTTGATTCACAGAATACTGCATAATTATACAGTGTCTGTAAGGGAGGCCTTTTCACAAGCATAGCACGTTCAAAATAGGTATCTGCCTCATCTGTCTCTCCCATTCTGGTGAGTGCTATGGCTGCAAAGGTGGCCGCCTCACTGTCTTTAGGTGCGAAACGGAGTGCCCTTCTAGCAAAATTGAAGGCAATCAGTTCCTGGCCTGTTCTGGCAAGGGCCAATGTAGCTATCTTTTTTGCCAATGATACATTTCTGGGCCAGATATCAGATGCCCTGATATATAGATCTAGTGCCTGATTGATAGCCCCCTGTCTCTCAGACTCAGCGGCCTTTTTTATAAGGTCCTGTGCTCTAATAATTTTTTCAATAGGGGTCTGAAGGCCTTTAACAGGCACAATACTCAGAGCGGGCCTCTTTTTTGGTTTGAGCTGGACCTTGAGGCTGCCAGATTCCCCTCTGTTACCACTCCATTTAACCGCCTTGCTGGCCGGATAGATCATAATAGTGTTGTAGCGCTCAATGCTGTTCAGCCCCTTTAAATTCTTTATTACATCCAATACAAAGGTCCATGGCACATTCTGTAGGGCCAGGGTGATGTTACCCTTTACAGATTCATCTACCACAATATTTTTACCACTCACTTTACCTAACAGGCGAAATATATTATGGATATCTGCCTTATAGAAATCTATACTGATTCTCTGACCAGGATAATCATTCAGCATCTTTCCTGTTGCAGTATCCTCTCTATCAATTGCCTTTTTGCCCCTGTCGGTCCCTGGAATACGGGCCTTGAGCTCGGCCAGCCAGTAGGATATATCTCTCTGTCTGGTGTGGTCCTGAATCGGGCCTCTGCCCATTACAGGTGTGCTGTTGGATATCCACCAAAAGAGTCCTATTAAAGACAGGATCAAGGGCCATGAATTTTTCCTTCGGCATTCCATCACTTTTTCTCTGGGTGCAGTAACATCACCCGCTCCCGTGTAGTTAGATTGCCGTAATGGTCTTTAACCTTTTCTTCAATAATTACTCTGTCTGAGAGGATCTTCTTGACTTTACTTTTTTGATAGCCGACCCGTAGGCCAGGGTAGAGAAAGTATCCAATTCCTGCAGCGTCTTGGGCCATGGCAATACCCTTGTTCCCAGGTCTGGTTATAATGGCTACAAGTGTCAGTTGACCGATGTCTATACATTCCAATGGATTAGAACAGGTCTTTGGTCTTTGTTGGCCTTTTCCTGTTGGCCTGGATATCTTTGGTGCTATCCTCAAGAATGGCTGAAAGGGGTCAATCTTTTCTTCTGAGGTATAGTGATAGTTGTCTGGTTTCATGAGCTGCCTCAGTCTTCTTTTGAGCTCTATAACCTCTTTCATATTGATTGCCTCTTGATTTACTCTTGGAGGTCTTGATAGAGTTGACTTTGATCTGTCTTTACACGCAGAAAGGCAATCCATAGACAAGAGAATAAATAGACCTATATAGGCCAAAAAACTGTATCTCTTCTTTTTAATTAACAGAGACATATTTATCTTCTCTTTTTCTTTCTTTTTTGTGCCTTTTGTTCTTTTTTACTAAGGAATCGATAAGTTATGGCCCTACAGTGTGTAGTTATTATCCAGTTATTATCTCCTTGAAATTCTTCACTAGATGTCTTGTCTGATGCCACTCTAGTGCTGGCTTTACTTTGACTCCAGACTCCTCTGCTCTGCTTTGCATTTCCCATTGACAGGTTTTTTATGTGAACTATAGGGCTTATATGACTGATATTATAAAGAAAAAGGAAGGTATTATAAAATGATCCTCTAAATTCAATCTCTACAGGGATGGCGGCATAAAAGGTCTTCACCTGTTCTTTCTGTGGTCTAAAGGACAAAAAGTCTAGCCTGGCCTCATTGCCAAGAGACGAAATTTTAGTCAAGACCGAGGGTATATCTCCTTTTCTTGGCAGTAACTTTATTGTATCTTGTAGGATTTCTTGCATGGCCTTTACTTCTCTTTTTGTCAGAGAAAGCTGCCTGGATTTCATTTTCAGCCCAACGAGTTCCTGCCTTATCTCTGGGATCCGCTTTGATATTCTACTTATCTCTTCTAAATGGGCTGAGAGAAAAAAGTACCAAAATAGAGCTATAGGTATGCCCATAGAGAGCAACCATATAGTCGCCTTCTGCCAGACTGGGAGGTCATATACAGTCTGAAAGAGCCCTGAAGGTATCTTCCATCTAAGTCTTTTAATTTCCATGTCTATCTCTCTGTGTATCTTCTCAGGAGCAGCTTGCACAAGATCAGGCACCTTCAAAAGGCCACTGCTGGCCAGGGATGTGAACAGATACTTACCCTCTAAGTGGGTTTAATCTTTACCTGAAGTCCAAATCCCATAAGATCATGCCCCTGGATAGGTCTCCGCCTGGTATTTTTCAGATATACAGACCTGCATATTGAAGATGCCTCCAATCTCCGCATAAAAAGGGCTACGGTGTGGTTATCTAGTGCAACACCAGATAGCTCTAGATCATTTCCTCTGAGTTCTAATCTGGTGAGCCATAGTCTATCAACAGGTATAGAGTTTACAATCTGATCTAATACCTTTACAGTAAATGTACGCCTCTGCTGTAGTTTTTCTATAATTCGGATCTTATCTCTTATTTCTTGTCTCTTTTTATTTATATCCTTTATCTCTTTATCTATATATATTAACTTTGCCTTATCTTTTTCTAATTCCACTAATTTTTGTCTCTCTATACTCAATCTTCCCTGCACAGTTATCCATAAGGCCAGAAAGATGCTTGCCAATAAGATCATAGAGAGGATAAATATAGAGATCTGTTGATGTACGGCCTCTTTTCGGCGCCATTCGCGGACTGGGAGCAGATTTATCAGGATCATTTTGTGACTGTCCTCAAGGCAAGCCCAGTAGCTATGGCCATCTGTGGAGCAATACTGGAGAGATAGGCAGATTCTATGTCTTGGGTAATCTGGAACCTCTGTAATGGATTGAAGGTCTTTACTGACAGACCTATTCTATTACTGAAGAACCTATCAAGTCCCTTTAAAAGACTGGATCCCCCGCTGATAAAGACCTGTGTAGGCCGCGCCTCCCTGTTCGAGCCTGCATTATAGAAGTCCAGGACCTTCTTCAGTTCTGTTGCCCAGACATCACACAGGTCTCTGCATACTAGGGCCACCTCCCTCATGAGTACTGGGTCCTCATTGCCGGCGATTTTTATCTTTTCTGCAGCTTCATAATTAAATCCTGTAGACTTCTGAATGGCCTCAGTCAGCTGATCTCCTCCAAAGGGTATGTCCTTTTCAAAGAAAGATGTGCCCTGTCCTACTACAGTAATAGTCGTCTTTTGGGCCCCTAGATCCACCAGGGCTACTGGTCTAGTTATGGAGCTAGACTCTTCAAAGATATTACCAAGGACAAAGGCCTCTACGTCTACTATTGCAGGGAAGAGCCCAATATCTTGGATAAAGTTGGCATATTCATTGACCACATCTTTTTTGGCAGCGACGAGCAAGATATCTGTCCCAGGACTGTCAGGGTGTCTATTACCTAGTGGATAAAAATCTATATAGACATCTTCGATCTCAAAGGGTATGTATTCCTCTGCCTCAAAGAGCAGATTATCCTCTATCTCTCTCTCATCTTGATAGGGGATATGGACCTTTTTGATAATGACAGAGTAGCCAGTGATAGACGTGGCTACATATCTGGCCTTGGGCTGGAGATTGTCTATGAGACTGATCAGTACTTCGGCCAGCTCATCTGTCTTTTTTATAGAGCCATCTATTATGGCCTGAGATGGGACGAGGGCGCGCCCGATACGCCTGAGGGTCCTGTCTTTAGAGAACTCGGCCAGCTTTATGCTGTGTGAGCCTATGTCCAGACCCAGAGTGGGATGCTGACGTTGCCCCAACTTTTTGAATAGATTCGGAAATCTCACTACAGATGCCTCTCCAAATATGTCATTCAGGACCTGGAGTCTATTCCTGTGCACCAGGTCTATTTTCCAGTTCGGCAAAAATTTCTTTATTCTTTACTGTGGGCACAAGAGGTATTTTAACATTATGGAGTGGAGGAGAGAGCTATGACTGATCCAGAGAGAATTCGTAATTTTTGTATAGTTGCCCATATAGACCACGGTAAGTCTACCTTAGCTGACCGCATTCTGGAGATCACTGGTGCCGTATCTGCCAGAAAGATGAAGAAGCAGTTCTTGGATCAGATGGACCTGGAGAGGGAGAGAGGGATCACAATAAAGGCCCAGACAGTAAGGCTCACATACCAATCAGAGGGCGATGAGAGGTATGTACTAAATCTGATAGATACCCCTGGCCATGTAGATTTTAGCTATGAAGTCTCAAGGAGTATTGCAGCCTGTGAAGGGGCACTCTTGGTAGTAGATGCGACTCAAGGGGTAGAGGCCCAGACCCTGGCCAATGTGTATATGGCCATAGAGAACGACCTGGAGATCATACCTGTGCTGAACAAGATAGATCTGCCCGGTGCAGATCCTGATAAGGTGGCACAAGAGATAGAAAAGATCATAGGACTCGATACCTCAGGGGCCATACTTGCAAGTGCAAAGGAAGGCATAGGTATAAGAGAGACACTCGAGGCAATAGTACATCGAATTCCTGCCCCTACAGGTGACTCTGAGGCCCCCCTTAGGGCCCTTATCTTTGATTCCTGGTTCGATTCATACCAGGGTGCAGTGGTGTTGGTCAAGATTGTAGAGGGTAACCTGAGGCCTGGGATGTGGATACGCATGATGTCTACCAATCAGGTCTATCAGGTAGAGAGGACAGGTATCTTCTCTCCTGACCCCATGTATATAGAACAACTCTCTGCTGGAGAGGTAGGTTTTGTCACTGCCAGCATAAAGACCATACATGACACACGGATAGGCGATACCATAACAGAGAGAGATCATCCTGCTGCTCAGGCATTACCTGGATTTAGGCCAGTAAAACCCGTGGTATTTTGTGGTATTTATCCTGTAGATCCTGCTCAGTATGATCACTTAAAGAGTGCCATTGAAAGACTGTGGCTAAATGATCCGGCCTTTTCCTACAATATAGAGAGTTCTGCGGCCTTAGGATTTGGATTTAGGTGCGGTTTTCTAGGTCTTCTGCATATGGAGATCGTGAAGGAGCGTCTTGAGCGAGAATACAACCTCTCTCTTATAAGCACTGCACCGTCTGTCTCTTATCAGATTACCCTTACAACAGGCAAGCTTATCCAGATACACAATCCTGCCCAGATGCCGACCTCAGAGAAGATAGGACAGATAGCAGAGCCCTATATCCAGGTAGAGATCTATGTGCCAAAGAGATATATCGGTCCTGTCATGAAGTTGTGTGATGAGAAGAGGGGGATCCAGACAGACATGTACTATCTTACAGAGAGCAGGGTAGTACTCAGATACGAGTTCCCATTCAATGAGATCGTGCTCGATTTTTATGATCGACTGAAGTCTGTAACTAGAGGCTATGCCTCTATTGACTATGAGTTTCTTGGTTATAGATCGGCTAATTTGGTCAAGCTAGATATACTTATCAATAAGCAGCCAGTAGATGCCCTGTCGATTATAGTGCATAGAGATAAGGCCTATTACAGGGGCAGAGAGCTTGTTGGTCGGCTGCACAAGATAATACCCAGACAGATGTTTGAAGTGATAATCCAGGCATCTATTGGTAACAATGTTATTGCCAGAGAGCGTATCCCACCTCTGAGGAAGGACGTCACGGCCAAGTGCTATGGAGGTGATATCACTCGCAAGCGTAAACTGCTTGAGAAACAGAAGGAGGGGAAAAAGAGGATGAAGCAAATTGGTCATGTCAATATACCTCAGGAGGCCTTTCTGGATATATTAAAGGTCTAAATCAGGGTTGCAGTCCAAGATCTATGGGGCTAATATCTCATATCTATGAATAAGACCACTATCTCAGTCACAGACCGGTCTGATAGACGCCCCTGGCAATCAGTAGTCTGGGAATATCTTCAGGCAATCCTTATCGCCCTGGTCCTGGCCCTTGTTATAAGGACCTTTGTAGTACAGGCATTTAAGATCCCTTCAGGTTCTATGATACATACACTCCTCATAGGAGATCATATACTGGTAAACAAATTTATATATGGTGTCAGAGATCCGATCAATCGGAATATCTGGATCCCTGGAGAGAGGCCCAGACGTGGGGATGTGGTAGTCTTCATCTTCCCTCTGAATAGAAAACTAGACTTTATAAAGCGCGTCATTGCTGTAGGGGGAGATACAGTACAGATAATAAATAAGAAGGTATATGTAAATGGGAGGCTGTACGTAGATCCACCTGGTGTAGAGCATACAGACCCCCATATCTTGCCCGCTTCATCAGGACCGAGAGATAATATGGGCCCTGTGACTGTCCCAAAGGGTGAGGTCTTTGTGATGGGTGACAACAGGGACCAGAGCTATGATAGCAGGTTCTGGGGTTTTGTGCCCCTCAGAAATGTAGAAGGTAAGGCCTTTATTGTCTATTGGAGCTGGGATTCAGAGAGATTTAGGCCCAGGTTGGGGCGTATAGGACACCTGATCCACTAGCTCAGAATTGATTACCATACCTGTCAGGATCTTGGGATAGAAATAGGTAGATTTATGGGGCAATATAAGGCCTCTGTCTGCAATCTCCAGGACCTGTTCAATGGGCATGGGGTTCAGGACAAAGAGCAGGTCTCTTTCGTCTAGGGACTCAATGGCCCTTTCTAGATCTACTGTGTATTTTATAGCCCCTTTTTTCTCCAGGTCCTCTAGATCGAGTTGGAGTATGCCCTTAATAATGGTCTCTTCTAACAGGATCACATCCAGGCCTGACATGACAGGATCTGAGTATGACAGTGATTTTTTTTGATCCATCTCCTTGAGCCACCAGATTTGGGCCCTCTTTCCTCTCTCAGATACCAGCCCAAGTCCCCGTCTCTCTGGAGACCCAGACAGACGTCGCGGCATCTCTCTGCACAGTTGACCTGGCCCCAGCTCTCCCCCTTTAGATACCACTTCGACCTCAAATATTTGGGAAGCGGCATGTTCTATGGCCCTTAGACCTGGGGGCCCTGACAGGGTAAGGATTCGGTGGACAGGGAGTATTATCTGGCCAGGGTCTTCTGCATCTACAAAATAGGCCATTAAGTAGTTGTACGGTCTCGAAGGGTCATTTCCATAGAGAGCCTGCATCTCCTCTCTGTATTTCATGGCAGTAGCATAGCGATGATGGCCATCGGCTATATAGAGCACGCTCTCTGAGAGGCCCTGTTGGATAGACCTCAGCCCGTCCTGCCCTGTGATCTTCCAAAGCCTATGGGTATTTCCTGCCTCATCTCTTACTACATAGATCCTTTCTCTCTGAGATTCAGCCAGGACCCTGGCAACCTCTGGGTTGTGACGGTAGAGGACAAAGATCTGGCTAAACTGGGCCCCTGTGGCCTTTAGCAGACAGAGTCGATCTTCTATCACCTTCTCAAAGGTCTGTTCGTGGGGCCGTATAATTCGACTTTCCCAGTCCTCTATGCGTGTCAATGCCACAAAGCCCTTTCTGCAAAGACTGCCATCCAGAGTCGAAAACCTGATATCGTATGGATAGATGGCAGGACGGTCTTCCTGGATCAGGATCTTTCTCGTCAGCCAGTCTTCAAACCTCCTCTTTGCACAGGTATATCTATCTATCCTGTGTATCCCACATGACTCATCTTTGGGTAGCTCAAGAGAAAAGATGTTATAGGGATTTATAGATACAAGCCTGTCTCTCTCTTTAGTATCTACTACGTCATAAGGAGGGGCTATCAGATGGGCCATATCTCCGGCCCGTTCCAGATTATATCTTATTCCACGGAAAGGTAAGACAATCGCCATCAATATACTATAGTTCTAAATAGAACTGTTGTCTATAAAGCTCGCACCATGGATAATCTCACCTCTAACTGTTCACATCCCCCAGAGACCTTAAATATCTCTTGTCACTGTCCTCAGAAATTGATTTAGACTCTCTTCTATGGAAGACTCAGAGGGAAAAGACCTGAAAAAGATCCTTGTCTTAAGTCTCCACTGATCTTTATATATATCCAGTTGGGTGTGGATCTGGCCAGACAGCTCTCTTAAGAAATCAAGTGGATAGCTCACAAATATCAGGTAATCTGCTCCCATTCTAAAGAGTAATGCCTTACCTTTTATATCACTATGGCTATTGGCAAAGTCATTGATGGACTTCTGTATACCTTCTCCGATCTCGTCCAAGATCTGGTCTACTTCAGGATAGCTCTGTCTTAGATTTATCTGTTTGAGGCCCCTGAATTTGATAAAGATCATATAATATTCAGGTCCACATATACCAAGATCCATAGTCTTATCTAGTGTCAGTAGATATCGATAGTTGTAAAAGCTGCACAAGGGCTCTTTAAAGTAGGCAGTCTGTCTAAAGGTTTCAATGAGATCTATCCCATTATATGGATGTCTTTGGATCATCAGGGGGTCCCAGCTAGACACGACCTCTTCCAGGACCTCTACGACCCGTTGATCAATACGTCCTCTCTTTGCCTCATCTTTCAATTTCTCTATGGCCTGGGCACTAGTTATTGCGGCCTTATAGGGTCGCTTGGCTATCAGGGCCTCATAGATATCTGCTACAGATACTATCCTGACCATAAGGCTTATATCGTCTCCCTTTAGCCCTGAGGGATAACCTGTTCCATCCAGACGCTCGTGGTGATGCAGGATTATATCGATAATCCTGTTGTCTGGATAACGTCCCTCGAGAAACTTTGCACCAATAGTTGTATGCATTTGCATTATCTTTCTATCAAGATGGTTAAAGCAGCCCGGCTTTAAGAGTATGTCGTCTGGGATGGCGATCTTCCCTATATCGTGGACAAGACAGCCCATCTCTAAGGTCTTGAGTTCTTCAGACGATAGTCCTAGACGTAGGCCTATCCTTCGTGATATGGCAGCGACCCTCAGGCTGTGATCCAGGCTATAGATGTCTCGGCTGCCGAGCATATCTCCCATTACGTCAAATAGTGCCCTGACCAGGCCCTGATATCCCTCTTCAAGGGCCATCATCTGGTCCAATACTGCCAGTCTGGCAAATATCTGCTCAGGATGACAGGGTTTTACCATATAGTCAGTAGCCCCGGCCTGTAGGGCCTTGGTCATAGTCTCTCTGTCCCTGATGCCACTGAGGACTATAGAATACAACTTAGGCCTTGCCAGACCCTTTATCTCTCGTAAGAGCTCCAGGCCACTGAGCTCAGGCATCTGCATATCAGTAATAAGGAGGCGAATAGACTCATCTTTTTTTAATAGAGACAGGGCTTCTCTGCCATCTGCTGCTGCCTTGATATGGAGATTCCATTCAGAAAGCTGTACGGCCAGTACGTCTCTCTCTAGGACCTCGTCTTCTACAAGCAATACAGAATATTTGGCAAGAGTTGGGAAATCAAGAGAGCTGGAACAAGAGCTATTATAGGAGTTATTGCTAGTCTTCAAGGTCCCCTCAGACAGAGTCATTAAAGTAATGACAGGAATATTGTAATCTAGTAACTATACTATCGGATGCTCAGGGTAATAACTGTAGTCAGTAATCTATCGAGGAATCGATTTCTTGTATAAAGGACAAGGTGAAGGGGCATGTCCAGAGACCCAATTTTTCATTATCGGATCTCTGAAGTCCTTATGGCATGGCAGACAGAGCCCGACATACAGGATTTTCTTGATTTCTTTGGAATTAAAGGGCCTGAGTCCTTTTCTTGAAGTATGGACCAGAGGCCTTCCATTTATGTCTACAAAGGCATCCAGTGGATGCCTGATATCCAGATAGGAGGGAGAACTAGAGAGCGCAGGGGTAAAATTCCATCCATTAGGTCCAGGGGAGAGAGTGCCCTGCCCAAGTCCAAGGGCCCTGGGGTCCTGATGACACTCTCTGCAGCTCCGTCCTTGCCTCTGGGTGGTATGGGGATCCATCCATGAGACAGTGAGGCGCCTGAAGTTGCCAGTCCATTTACCCCCTTCATCCAGAAAGGAGACAAAGTCCTGTCATCCGGGCACCAGGATAACTACCTGCTGGTATTTGCCGTGATCAAAGACACCTAGAGGGGGGCAGGTATGTCGGATAAACGAACGAAATTCTTCCCAACGTCCAGGGGTCTCTTTTATTGCAATCTTGTCCAACTGGGTCTTGGTCTTGTCTTGTAGTATATGACAGCCATAGCACTGGGGTACCCATTTACTGTGGCATGCCTGGCAAGACAGACGATGGTGAACGGGCTGTAGGCATGCAATGGGATCTGGAGAATCTAGCGGATGGAGTTTTTTGTCCTGTTTACCTCTTAGGAAAAAGGATCCACCCTTTTCCACAATGTCGAGTCTGGGAGGACCGGTGTTCCTACCGACCTGTTGGTGGGCAAGGGGATTAGAGACACTGAGGTTTGCCCCTTGGAGCTCAGAGATGGCCTTTAGTGTCTTTGGGTCTCCATGACAGGTCTTGCATGTGACTTCCAGTTGTCCTTCAAAATGGGCACGGCGCCTGCCATCTCCCATGACCTCCTTTTGGGTATGACAGTCAATACAGATCATCCCCTTTCTGTGATGGATATCGTCCTTTAATACCCGATAGAAACGGCCATCTACATACTGTCTGGGAGAAAAGTCACCTCCTTCATAGGGAGTACCATAGCCTTCGGACTCCATCTGTCCCTGATAGGACAACCCAATACGCCCACTCCGATTGTGACAGCGAACACAGTTCTCTATAGGGATATCCTTGACTATCCAGGGATGTGCCCTGCCTTTTTCTACCAGATGGCAGGCAGTACATCCACCGCCTCTATCTATCAGAAAGGAGGGAAGCGTCCTCCTTTCTACCCATAAATGACAGCTTCCACACATCTTTCTGTAATAGTCAAGGGCAGGTGAATCCATGCCGGTATCTTTGAGGGTCTTTACTGATAGGTCTTCATTGTGATTGGATGTCTCTCCCCAATAGAAACGGAGGGTGCTGATAATGCCACGGTTTGTAGCCATAAGAGAGTTCTTGACCCAGGTGACCTCCTTTGGATGACACCCAGACTGTCCGCAGGTCCTGTCCACAAATCGAAGCTCTCCAGGATTAAGCACCATCCCCCTGTGTGCCCTCTGCATATCGCCAGCTAGCGGATTACCCATATGACATACAGCGCATCCCAAGACTTCTCTTCCATGGGCCTTGTCTGGTCTCTCCTTATGGCAACCAAGACAGAGGTCTACTCTACCACTGGTGGTAGTGGTGACCTGCGTTACTTTGGGAGTTTGGGATTTGGCCCCTGCAAGGACTGATGTCTGAAACATGACTATCAGTAAGATGGCCAGCCATACCAGAGAAGGGATTTTTTTCATAACTATCAGAGAAAGAGGCCTCTTCAAAGACTCTCTGAGAAAAATGGAGCGGGAAACGGGATTTGAACCCGCGACTTCAACCTTGGCAAGGTTGCACTCTACCACTGAGTTATTCCCGCTATGAGTGACAATAAAATAATAAAAGAGGTCCCTGTACCTGTCAAGACCTTAACTCACCTTGCACGTAACCGTTCAACCCTTCCTCTTGAACCATTATAGTGTACCCAAAAAACTGGTGTAACACCTTCTCTGATCCCCAGGCCGCTAAGCCAGGATATAATCCCTCACCTTCTTTCCTGCGCCTTCCAACTTCACGTCTGATGCCAGGACGGCCTGGATCTCTTCGTGGTACCCAATAGGTCGCAAAGACCAGCATGGTCAGACCACATAGTAACATGCTTCAATTTTCTCTTGTCCACATAGCGCATGTGTGCAAATGGCCTGGGATGCCTGGATTGCCCAACACTCTCTGTGACCTGTGCAAAGACAGGTAAGTAATCCTCGCTAAAGGAAGGGGGATCATGGGCCATGGTTGCAGTCCATTCTGAAAAATTTTTTGTACTTTGGTCTCAAAATATGCTATGATAGAGGATAAATTCAGCTCGCAGTTGATACCTTCGACTCACAGACTTCAAATTTGGCCATTGGGATCTCCTTTGCCAGTAATATTAGTATGTTGCTATTTTAAGTCCCAATGGCCTCCTTTTTCAGGCCCTAAATGACCACTTTTGGGGAATGCACCGCAGGAAATCTAGTTGGTTCATAAAATAGGAGGGAAAATGAAGATTACCTTAGTTTATGATAACGATGTCTATAGCAAAGGGCTAAAGGCCAATTGGGGCTTTTCTTGTTTGGTGGAGGTAGAGAATACTCCAAAGATTCTTTTTGATACCGGTGGAAGTGGCGCTATCCTGCTTTACAATATGGAGAAGCTCAATATCGATCCTGCTTCTATCAGTGAAGTGGTTATCTCCCACTCTCATTGGGACCATGCTGGAGGGCTTTCAGATTTTTTAAAAAAGAATAAAGAAGTCAAACTTTATCTCCCTAATTCTTTTTGTAGATCCTTTGAAGCTAAAGAAGTGATTTGTGTCAAGGAAGCCCTTCAAATTCATGAAAATGTCTTTAGTACGGGTGAACTTTTAGGGATAGAGCAGTCTCTGGTAATCAAAACTGATAAAGGATTAGTGGTAATTGCTGGATGTTCTCATCCTGGTGTAGGAAATATCCTTGAAGCGGCCTCACAATTTGGGAAGGTCTATGCGCTTGTTGGAGGATTGCATGGATTTAGTGAGTTTGATTTACTTAAGGATCTAGAATTGGTTTGTGCCTGTCATTGTACAATGTATAAGTCAAAAATAAAGTCTTTGTATCCAGACAAATGGGTGGAAGGGGGAGCAGGTAAAGTAATATCCATATAAGAAAAATGGGTAGCCATTTGACTGATGTAATCTCAATACGAAAGCTGGACATCCCATGTTCCCTGTAGGGATAAGAGTATGTTGAAAAAGAGCGGCCTGTAATCGGTTACCAAAATGGAAGCTCCAACTTATTAACCCATGTTACGCAGTCAAAGGCTGTTGGGAGAATTCAGCTCTTTATGAGATCTATGCCTCCATGGCAGACCGCTCAACACCAAA
>JALTHG010000021.1 GCA_027004715.1 Deltaproteobacteria bacterium | reverse complement strand
ATGAAGGTCCTGACAGTCGAAGGATATAAGCAAAGCTTGTGCCTCCGGCAGGGATTCCCTAAAGAATAAGTGGATTAAAGGTCAAGCCCAAACTTCTCTGCATTACTGTCAGCTATGGCCTGGATCTCTTTTATTGCCTTCCTTCCCTCTTCACTTGCAAACAGATGCCTGAATCTCTTCTGCGTTCTCAGGTAGTCTTCAACGGGCCTTCTCTCTCTAATCTTCATGACATTTATTATCCTGTCATTGCTGACCTCATAGTTTACCCAGAGGGCAGTATCAACTGCGAGTTTCCCCACCTCAACAGACTTAGAGCTATCAAACCCCCACCCTGTTGGGCATGCTACATGGACCTGTATGTATGCAGGCGTCATCTCACAGGCAGTCTTGACCTTTCTGTAGAGGTCTTTTGGAAATGAAGACGAGGCAGTTGCAACGTAGGGAATGTGATGGGCAGCAGCAATGGCAGGGGCATCCTTTTTTGGCCTTGGATTCCCAAGACTTGCAGCCCCACTGGGAGAAGTAGTGGTATAGGCATCATAGGGAGTCGAGCCGCTCCTCTGGACACCGGTATTCATGTAGGCCTCATTGTCCATACAGATATACACTACGTCATGTCCCCTTTCGAGCATGGCAGAGAGCTGGCCAAAGCCTATATCTATGGTCGCCCCATCTCCAGCAAAGACAACTACCTTTGTCTTGCTCCCTTTCTTTTTTAAGGCCCTTTCAATACCAGAGGCAACTGCAGCGGCATTCTCAAAAAGTACGTGTATACACGGTATCCGCCATGCTGAGTGCTTATAGAGGCCAGTGGAGACCTCAAGACAGCCAGTAGCCATAACGGCTATAGCGTCTCTCCCTATTGCCTTGAGGGCGATCCTGACAGCAAGCGTCTGCCCACACCCCGGACATGTGGCATAGCCTGGGGCAAGAAGCTCTTCACTAGACATTCCGGCTATACTTTGAGGTTGAACCATGTTACCTCTCCTTCCGAAGATTCTTTTGCTTTTTTGACAAGCTCAAAAATGTCTCCAACACGTGTATCTCTCCCCCCAAGCCCAACTATAAAGTTACACATAAGTGGACGCTCCTTGAGTGTATAGAGCGCAGACCTGACCTCGCTAAAGACCGGCCCTTCATATCCATAACTGAAGGCCCTGTCTATTACAGCAATGGTCTCAGTATCCCTTAATGCATCTCTGAGCTCTTCTGCCGGAAATGGACGGTATGCACGAATCCTGACAAGCCCGACGTCCTCCATCCGGTCTATTGCCTCCTTTAAGGTCCCACATATGGAGCCCATTGCAACAATAGCAATCCTGGCATTTTCCATATGGTATAGCTCTATCAGCCCATTCCCATAGCCCCTTCCAATTAGCTCTCTGTATTCAGTATTTATCTGGACTATGTGCCTCTTTGCATTTCCCATTGCCTTCTGCTGTTCCCACTTGAACTCCATATAGTCATTCGGCGTGGCATAGGCACCAAACGTCATAGGCCTCTCTGGATCCAGTATGTATTCAGGCCTATATGGCGGCAGGAAGGCATCAATCTTTTCCTGCTCAGGAATGAGTACTGGTTCATAGATATGGGTCAGGACATAGCCATCCACACATATCATTCCAGGAAGCATCACATCTCTGCTCTCTGCCACCCTGTATGCCTGGGCTATCAGGTCAACGGCCTCCTGTACAGACTCGGCATAGAACTGCAACCAGGAGGTATCCCGCTGGGCCATGGAATCTGAATGATCATTCCATATATTAAGTGGGGCACTCAGGGCCCTGTTGGCTATAACCATCACAAGGGGTAACCTCATGCCAGATACTGCATGTAGCACCTCGTGCATCAGGGCAAGACCTTGAGAAGAAGTTGCACTAAATGTCCTCATCCCACACGCCTCTGCCCCAGTTATGACAGATATAGCCGAGTGCTCTGACTCAACATTTACAAATTCTGCATCTATCTTTCCATTTGATACTAACTCGGCGAGCTTTTCAACTATGTGTGTCTGAGGTGTGATCGGAAAGGCAGATATAAGCCCAGGCCTGCAGAGAGCTATAACCTCAGCAATGGAGTGTGAACCTTCCTGCACAATGTACTTCATTTTATCTCTACCTCCATCGTGATTGCACCAAGGGGACATACCTCAGCACAGATACCGCATCCCTTGCAGTAGTCGTAATCTGGCTCAAAGAATCCATCCTCATTGAGAAAGATACAGCCCTCAGGACAGTACATCCAACATATTCCACACTCAAGGCAGGCCTTTTCACACTGCATCTCCTGTGGACATACCCTACCGCATATTGCTGGCAGGGCATTCTTTTGTCTGATAATCTCTGCTGCCTTCCTGAAGTCACCTCTTGCCACCTGGGCTATAAAACCAGGGATATCTATTCCAACAGGACATCCAGAGACACAGTTAGGTTCGAGACACTGTAGACATCGCTCCGCCTCTCTCTGAGCAAGCTCAGGGGTATAACCAAGGGCAACCTCTTCAAAGCCCTTTACCCTTTCACCTGCTGGCCTTTCAGGCATGGGAGTCTTGTTGTGCTGAAATTCCATCACTTTCTACCTCTCTCAAGAAAGAGCCGCTTTGCAAGTTCCTCTTCCTCTCTATAAGTTGCAAGCCTCTTTAGCAGTAAGTCAAAATCGACCTCATGGGCGTCAAACTCTGGCCCGTCTACACATGCAAACTTTGTAACTCCACCAACCCGAACTCTACATGCACCACACATCCCTGTCCCATCGACTATTATGGGATTCAGACTCACAACTGTCTTGACTCCATATGGCCTTGTCGTCAGGGCAGCAAACTTCATCATTATTGGTGGCCCTATTGCAACAACCCTATCAATGCCACCCTGTTCCAACAACTCTTTTAGAGGTTCAGTGACAAGGCCCTTTCTGCCATATGAGCCATCGTCTGTCGTTACAATCAGCCTGTCACTGACATCCTTCATCTTGTCTTCCCAGATAACAGTCTCTTTATTCTTTGCTCCAACTATAGAGATAACCTTATTCGATTCTTTTGCCTTTCTTGCAATTGGATAGACAGCGGCAGTACCAACACCACCACCAACAAAGACGATCGTCTCTCCTTGAGGTATCTCAGATGCCTTTCCGAGAGGACCACTTATATGGGCTATCTCATCGCCTGCCTCAAGTTGGCCAAGTTCCATGGTTGATTTGCCAATCTCTAGAAAGACAATGGTGACAGCTCCAGACTCTCTGTCTAGATCTGCAATTGTAAGGGGAATCCTCTCTCCCTTCTCATCTATAATTACTATCAAAAACTGTCCTGGCTCGGCCTTCCTTGCAATCAGTGGTGCATCTACAACAAACTCATTTATGCCAGGAGCAAGCCTAAGTTTTCTTAAGATCTTTGCCATTCAATCACCCCTTAGAAACTTATCTATAGCCTCTGCAGCCCTCTTACCTGCCCCCATGGCCGCTATGACAGTCGCAGCCCCAGTTATCACATCTCCACCGGCAAAGACGCCTTTTTTACTTGTCCTTCCCATACTATCTGCAATGATAATGCCCTTTCTGTCATCACAGACAAGGCCCTCTGTTGTGCGCATCACGAGAGGATTTGGCCTCTGGCCTATGGCTATCACGACCTGGTCAACGTCTATATTGAAGTTGCTTCCCTCTATAGGTACAGGCCTCCTCCTTCCACTCTCATCAGGCTCTCCAAGCTCCATCTTGATGCACTCTATCCCATCGACCTTTTCCTCTCCTGTGAAGCGGACCGGCTGCGTCAAGGTCATAAAGATAATACCTTCTTCCTTGGCCCGTTCTATCTCTTCATTCCTTGCAGGCATCTCCTTCTCGCTCCTCCTATAGACGACGGAGACCTTCTCAGCGCCAAGCCTGAGGGCACACCTTGCAGAATCCATGGCAACGTTTCCCCCACCTATTATTGCAACCCGCTTTCCCACCTTGATAGGTGTATCATAATCAGGAAAGGCATAGGCCTTCATCAGATTGATCCTTATGAGGAACTCATTTGCAGAATAGACCCCACTTAAGTCCTCACCTGGAATGCCCAATAGGAGTGGCAGACCTGCCCCAGTACCAAGAAAGACTGCATCATACTCTTCCAACAGGTCATCAACTGTCATGGTCTTACCCACAACCACATCGGTCATCACCTTGACTCCAAGCCTCTTTATGGACTCTACCTCTGTCTCCACTATCCGCTTTGGGAGCCGAAATTCAGGGATACCATAGACAAGCACACCTCCTGGCCGATGCAGGGTCTCCAGGATGGTGACTTCATGTCCTCTCTTTGCCAGTTCTGTAGCAACTGTCAGACCTGATGGACCAGAACCCACAACAGCCACCTTCTTTCCTGTGGGTTTTGCCCTCTCAGGTAGCCTTAGACCATTTTCAATCTCCCAGTCTGCAACAAAACGCTCAAGCCTGCCTATGGCCACAGGCTCACCAGCACGTTTACACCTGCTATCATCCCTTTTAGGCCTGAAATTCCTCCATGACCCGGTCTTGATCGTCACTGTTGTCCCTGGCTCAGTAATGCCTCCTGGTATCATATCGGTAACTCCTCAAAGGCCTTTTTGACTGCCGCAATGTTCTTTTCGCCAAGCTCTCCCTTAAACCTCATGCCGACTACCTCCACTATAGAATCTAGTGAAACAATACCCAACTTGGCCAATGCCCCAAGCATGACTGTATTGACTATCGGCCTTCCAAGGCTCTCAAGTGCCAGACGAGTCGCATCAACAGTCTTGACAAGCCCATCAAGATGAAATTCCTCTGGTGTCTTTGCCGAGTTTATCAAGACGATCCCATCTCTCTTTAGCCCGGCAGTGACATCCACATCTGAAATAAGTGTCGCATCTTGGACAACTACTACATCTGGCTCATAGATCTGACACCTCAGTCTTATCAGTTTCTCATCAATTCTACAGAAGGCCTGAACCGGAGCACCCCTTCGCTCTACTCCGAAGCTTGGAAAGGCCTGACTGTATTTCCCATCCCTGAATGCTCCAATTGCCAGGATCTCTGCTGCAGTGACACTCCCCTGACCGCCCCTTCCATGAAATCTTATCTCCAACATAACAAGCCTCTAACTATTGATATTGCATAGTAACCAAGTGCAGAGAAACTGAAATACCAAAATACTCCCCCAATATAGAGGTAACTTTTCAATAAGTTGGGACCCATTTTGGTAACCGATTACAGGCTGCCTCTCTCCCAAGAGAAAGGATTTGGGTGAGAGGGAACACTGCAGAACTTAGAGAAGTTACCTATAAGGCTCCCAATTTATCTTTATATTTCAATAAAAATATTAGATTAATAGAAAAATAAATTTTTGTCAAGACAAAAATAGCCAATAAAATGTAGATGATAAGATATGGGCAACAGCCAGGGTGAGAAAGGCTGACACTCCCTTATATGAAGAATTCTGAAAATGTCCTTGACATCAGACATATTTCACATCTATGTTATTGATAATATATGCCGTATCTGAGACCTTAAAGGGAGATCTTGTCAATGAGAGAAATCAGAATCCATGGCCGTGGTGGACAGGGGGCTGTCACCTTATCCGGGCTTGTGGCAATAGCAGGCATAGATGAAGGCAAATATGCCCAGGCATTCCCCAGTTTTGGGCCAGAGCGGAGAGGTGCTCCGGTAATGGCCTTTGTAAGGATGAGCGACTCTCCTATAGAGACTAGGGAAAGGATATATCATCCCGATATAGTAATGGTATTGGATTCCTCTCTCCTGGCTCTACTGGATGTCTCAAGGGGCCTACGTAAAGACGGAATTGTCATCCTAAATACACGGAAAGGGATATCACAGCTAAGGGAGACCTTTGGTCTGGATAGCAGGCTTGCCATAGTAGATGCCAATACTATTGCCAGAGAGGTCCTGGGCCTTCCCATAACCAATACCACGATGCTTGGTGCCCTTCTCAAGGCCACTGGCATTGTCGGTATAGAGGCCATAGAAGATGCACTGGACCGTAGATTTGGTAGACTCTCTGAAAAAAATAAGGCCGCCATGCACAGAGGCATCGAGGAGACAGTGGTCGCCTGAAGTATATAATCTCGGGTCAAGACCCCTTGGACCTTGATCTTGAGCTAAGTCTCATATCCTGCAGTTGGCATAAAAGATCAATAGTATAACTTACCTATAGAATTCTATAAAGGAGTGATAACATGCCTGATACAGAGGCCATTGTAGGTTGGAAGACAATAACCTTTGGATGTCATATACTAGAGCCAGGTAGTTCTGCCAAATTCATGACAGGAGATTGGAGGTCTCAGAGACCAGTACTTGACAAGGAAAAGTGTATCAGGTGTGGTATCTGCTGGATATACTGTCCTGACATGGCCTATAGCCGCACTCAAGATGGCTACTATGAGGTAGATATGGACTACTGTAAGGGTTGCGGCATATGTGCTCACGAATGTCCCAGGGGTGCCATAACAATGGTCCCAGAGGAGTTATAATCATGTCCAGACGTGTAGGAATAGAGGTTTCAATTGCAGTGGCTGAGGCAGTGAGGCTGGCGGATGTAGACGTAGTTGCCGCTTACCCCATTACACCACAGACCCATATCATAGAACACATCTCAGAATTGATAGCAACTGGCCAGCTGGACGCCAACTTCATACCTGTAGAATCTGAGCATGCAGCCATGAGTTGCTGTTGTGGTTCCTCGGCAGCCGGGGCCAGGACCTTCACATCCTCCAGTTCCCAGGGCCTCTTGTTGATGAGTGAGGTCCTGTTTATACCTGGTCCTCTGAGATTGCCAATAGTCATGGTGGTGGCAGACCGTGCACTATCTGCACCCATCAATATCTGGAATGACCATCAGGATATAATGAGCCAGAGGGACATAGGTTGGATCCAGACCTTTGCGCAAAATGGGCAGGAGGCCTTTGATCTGACCCTGCATGCCTTTAGAGTGGCTGAAGATAGAAGGGTGTCTCTGCCCATGATCGTGACCATCGACGGCTTTATCCTGAGCCATGTCATTGAACCTGTAAAGCTCTTGACCCAAGAAGAGGTCAATCAATATCTTCCTCCTTTCAAACCCCGCTACCGCCTGGACCCCAAAAGGCCTATAACCATGGGTCCAGTAGGTATCCCTGAGGTATATACAGAGGCAAAGGTGGCACACAATGAGGCCCTCAAGGCATCCAAAAAGGTAATCCTCCAGGGATGGAAGGAATTTGCTGACCTGTTTGGACGTCAGTATCACCCTGTAGAGACATATCGCTCTGAAGACGCCGATATATTGCTGGTAACTATGGGTAGCATTTCAGAGACCGCGATAGGCGCTGTAGATGCCATGCGAGATAGGGGACAAAAGGTAGGACTGGCAAGGATCCTGCTGTGGAGGCCATTTCCTGGGCCAGAATTTCGAAGGGCCACGAGGGGGGCAAAGGCCCTGGCAGTAGTGGATCGCTGCCTGCCCCCTGGCGCAACCAGCGGCCCAGTAGGCACTGAACTCAGGTCCCTCTTCTATAAGGTGCCCGGAGCCCCCAAGATCTTCAATTTCATTGCAGGGCTTGGTGGAAGAGATGTAAGGGTCAAACACCTTGAAGAGATGGTAGACAAGACCATGGCATATATCAAAAGACGTCCAAAGGAACTCTATGAAGTAATTGGGGCACATGAAAAATGATATCTGAATTCGAAAAATTTAAGAAATTTAAGGCAAAGACCCTACCTGAGGAAGAATTCCTTGCATCAGGACATAGGGCATGTCAGGGATGTGGAGAGGTCCTGGCCCTGAGAATGATCATGAAGGCCTTGGGGAAAAACGTCATCATCTGCATGGCTACAGGCTGTATGGAAATCATCACTACTCCATATCCACAGACTGCATGGAAGGTGCCATGGATCCATATTACTTTTGAAAACGCTGCATCCGTTGCCTCTGGGATAGAGTCTGCCCTTAAGGTCTTGAGACGCAAGGGTAAAGTCCCAAAGAGACATATAGATATAGTGGCAATTGGAGGGGATGGGGCAACAAGCGATATAGGTCTGGGTTGGATCTCTGGTGCCCTAGAGCGCGGCCACGACTTTACCTATATCTGTCTGGACAATGAGGCATATATGAATACAGGTGCTCAACGTTCCAGTTGTACACCCTATGGGGCCATGACCTCTACTACCCCTATAGGAGAGAAGGGCTCAGGTCAGGTGACCTGGAAAAAGAACATGCCTGCTATAGCTGTGGCCCATGGCATACCCTATGTAGCCACTGCCTCACCTGCCTATTTTCTGGACCTCATGAACAAGGTAAAAAAGGCCGCTCTGGTCAAGGGACCTACTTACGTACACGTATATGCACCATGTCCTACTGGCTGGGGATTCGCGCCTGAACGCTCCATTGAGCTTGCAAGGCTGGTAGTAGAGACAAAGGCCTTTCCTCTGTATGAGGTCATAGAAGGACACTACATCATGAGCCGCAAGATAAGCAAGGCCAAGCCCATCCAGGAATATCTGAGGGGCCAGCGTCGATTTCGTCACCTGAGTGAAGAGCAGGTCAGCTATATCCAGAGACGGGTAGATGCCGAATACGAAAAGCTGATAAAGCTGTCAGAGATGAAATAGGAATATAAGCTTGGAGAGATCCATATCAGGCCTGATCCCAAACCTCGTGATCACAAAATCATACTTGACTGGGTCTCCAGGTGAGATCTCTCTGAAGCGTCTGGTGATCTCTATGGCTGACTTTAGGTCTGGCTGTCCTCTGTCTGTAAATCCAAGCCTTCTGGAGATGTAAAACATGTGCGTATCTAGAGGTATCAATAATTTTGAAGGAGGGACACAGTGCCAACCGCCAGGATCAACCAGGTCCTTCCTGACCATCCACCTGAGAAACAGAAAGGCCCTCTTACATGCGCTGCCATTCCTGGGATCAGGTAGCAAGAACCGCGATTTACCTCCAGATAGAGGATATAGTCTCAGCACAAACCTGGAAAGGGCAGGTATTACCGTCTCGTCTCTAGAGCTGAGTCCAGAACAAAAACAGGCCTCAAGGGAGCCAAATTCCTCAAGGGCCCGGCCTATTCCATGCAGAAGTCTGACCAGATCACGGCCTGAGGTAAATCTGTACCTGAAGTCTCCAAAGGTATCTGAGAGCTCTGACCTGCTGGCACCTCTCAGGAAATGGAAAGGGGCCGGCATTCGTACCAATACAGATAATATGGCTTTTAGTATCTGGGTGACCCTGCCATAGGCAAGAGACGAGGCAATCAAGCCCACGATCTCTCTGTCCAGGGGGTTTGGATAATTATAGAGAAACTCCAGGGGATCTGGATGTACAAAGTCAGGTCTATTGTATCTGGCATAGATCTGCTCAAGTATATCCCTGAGGTATTTGACCTGCATAATATAGGTCAATCAGGACCCCTATTGCCGATATCCTCCATGACCTGGGCAGGTAGGGCCTGTGGCCTCTTTCATCTGATTGGCAAGAAAGCGTCCTATAAGCTTATCTGGTTCCATAACAGGTGCACCAGCAAGGACCTTTATTCCAGCAGAATTCATTAATTCTACGGCCATAGGCCCAATCCCTCCACATATAAGGTAAGTGACTCCCAATCCCTGAATCCACTTAGGGAATGCCCCAGGCTCGTGACGAGGAGGCGAGAGGAACTCGGTCTTAACGACAGCCCCATTATCGATCTCAAATATAGCAAACTCAGGTGCACGACCAAAATGATTACATAACTTCCCGTCTTCAATTGGTACAGCGACTTTCATACCTTTAAACCCTCTTCTTTCTTGCCATCCGAGGCCTGTGTTACGACATCCATGAGGTTTCTAACCAGAGTCCGAAAGGCATCTGCTGTATAACTATTTGGATATGAGGCTATGATTGGCCGTCCGGCATCTCCTGTGGTAACGATCCTTGGATCTACAGGTATATACCCAAGAAAAGGGATGCCCATTTCCTCAGCCAACTCTGCCCCTCCACCCTTTTTAAAGATGTCTATGGCCTTGCCACAGTGTGGACAGATCATGCCACTCATATTCTCTACCAGGCCAAGGATCGGCAGTTTGATCTGTCTACAAAAATTTATAGACCTCCTCACATCCAACAACGATACCTCCTGAGGTGTAGTTACTACCAATGCATATGCATCAGTTACAGTCTGAGCCACGGTCATCTGCTCATCACCAGTCCCTGGAGGCGCATCAATTATCAGATAGTCAAGCTTCCCCCACTCTATATCATAGATAAACTGTCTTATGGCAGAGGTCTTTAGAGGTCCACGCCACACGACTGCCGAATCTCTCTTTGGCAGAAGAGGCGCTATGGACATAAATTTTAGGTTAGGTGAATAGTAGACAGGCCCAACTGTACCATCCTCACGACGTTGGAGTTTTCCATCTTCCAGCCCCAGCATCTTGGGGACATTAGGTCCGTGTAGATCCACATCCAGGAGACCAACATATAGATTCTCTAAGGAAAGCCCTATGGCCAGATTAATGGATAAGGTACTCTTTCCAACACCACCCTTACCACTCATTACCATAATCTTATAGTCTATGTCTTTTAGCCTTTCTCGGATCTTGTTATCCTGTGCTGCAATAACAGGATTTTCTATCCCATAGCCTTTTACATTCACTTGTCTATCTCCATCAGACCAGCTACAGAGCCCTAATAAATACTACCATGGCACCTCGGTCCGTCTCTGTAGGCAGTTTTTCCTGTCCACCCAGACCAGGATACTCTTACCAGTGAGAATCTCTTCCTCAGAATACATGCCATAGGACGCTATGATAATGAGATCACCAGGCAGTCCCTTCCTGGCAGCGGCCCCATTCAGACATATAATACCTGAATCTAGGTCACCTTCTATCGTATAGGTACTAAATCTGTCACCAGTCGAGATATTGTAGATCATTACCTGCTCAAAGGGCAAGAGTTCAGCGGCCTCCATCAAGCGGCGATCTATAGTGATACTTCCCTCATAATTGAGGTCTGCCTTAGTGATCGTAGCACGGTGGATCTTTGATTTCAGCATCGACCGTAACATTTGAATAGCTCCACTAATCGGTAAAGATATAACCTCTTCAGAACAAACTCAATAGGACATTGGACTCTTACAGCCCTGCCCTCAGCGCAGAGACACAGGAATTGTATTGAGAATTCATTCTTCAGACAGAATCTATGGCAATATTACACGCATTTTACTGAACAAGCAACATATTGTCGATCAGCCTGGTCTCTCCCACCCAGACCGCCAGGGCCAGGAGAGTCTTGCCATGTACCTCTCGGTATTCCTTCAGCTCTTCTGGATCTCCAAGAAAGATATAGTCTATCTCGGTATTGGCATATGACAGGATATGTTCCCTGACGGCCTGGATGATATCCTGTCCAGATCGGATACCATCTGCCACCATCTCTTTTGCACGCATAAGGGCCTGATAGAGAGAGACAGCTGACCTGCGCTCCTCTTTACTGAGATAGGAATTGCGAGAACTCATGGCCAGGCCATCAGGTTCTCTGACGATCGGATGTGCCATAATATCTATTGGCATATTCAGGTCTTTCACCATCCTCTGTATGATCCGAAGCTGTTGGAAGTCCTTTTGACCAAAGACCGCAATGTCTGGGCATGTGATATTGAAGAGCTTGGCAACTACTGTCGCTACGCCCCTGAAATGTCCAGGTCTTGAGGCCCCACATAGGCCCTGACTCAGTCTCTCAACACTGATCCATGTCTGAAAACCAGGTAGATACATCTCTTCGGCACTTGGACAAAACAGGCAATCAACACCCTGGTCTCTGGCCAACCTGGCATCTCTCTCAAGGTCTCTTGGATAGCGCTCGAGGTCTTCTCCTGGACCAAACTGACTTGGGTTCACAAATAGGCTCACTACCACACGGTCCGCCTCAGTCCTGGCCATTCTCATAAGGGCAAGATGACCTTCGTGGAAATAGCCCATAGTTGGGACCAGGGCTATTGATAGTCCCTCTCTTCTCCAGTTGGCAGAGAGCTCTGTCATATTGGATATAGAATTTATGGTCTCCATCTTTCAGCCTGGCCAGACATCACTGTCCTGGTAATCTATCACAATTTTGACTGTCAGTACAGAGATGAGCTGTAAGCATTTGCATCTCCGGCCAGCAGTGGCCTTTTTCAGGGTCTCATGAGCAGATCGCCGCTTGCGCGAATTACCTGTTGCAGGAGGCGGTTCAGCGCCCTGTCTTCATAAGAGAATCCCTTGACGATCTCCCTTCCCTGGGGAGAGAGGCGCAAGAATCCCCATCGCGAGCGCCGCCTGGCCTCCTCTTCCCCCTCGCGCCGATAGTAGAGAGGGAGGTTGACGTCGAAGAAAGAGATCCCGTCGGCGTCCTTGAGCAGGTCGGATGCCGGATCGCCCCCAAATTCATGGTGTTCCACCAACCGGCAGACCTCCTCCACGATCTTTTCATCCATGCCGCATAAGGCCAGGATCGGACGGAGGATCCTCGCGCTGTTGCGGGCGTGGGCGGCCTTGAAGGCATCATAGTCATCGAAGTCGGTCCGATTGACCCTTCTCTTCGGGATGGCACGTTCGATGTCATGTGCGAGGGCCGCTAGCTGCAAGGGATGTCTGGCATCCGGTTGCAGTCTCAACAACCACTGTAAGGTGTTCTCGGCATGGCGGAGGTCCTCGGGGACCGGCGAGCGGGCAATGACCGAGCGGATCTCTCGCCCTGCGCACTCGATGCTAGCTGACATGTACGAGCCCAATCCGGCGGATCGTTTCGAGGTTCATCAAGACGGCGATCGCCGCCAGCGCAAGGAGTGCCTGGTTGGTCACCGCGCCGATGAAGATCAGAAAGATCCGAATATCCCTTCCGATCCGGAGGCCAGGCCTGCCAGCGGCCTCGATCCGTCTGCGCATCAGGCCGTCGTATTTGTCCGCCGTGTAGCTCAGCATGAACGAGCCGATGATCGCGAGAAAGCCGGTGAATAGGACCAGGCCACTCGGCGTTTCCGCCAGGAGGTGCCAGGTCAGGCCGAACAGGAGGAAGGCGTCGGAATAGCGGTCAAGGACTGCATCGAACCAGCCACCAAACTCACTTGTCTGATACTTCAACCTCGCCACTTCCCCGTCGCAGCCGTCGATGATCGAGGCCGACTGGGCGAGAATCCCTCCAAAAAGGAGCGGGAGATACCCCCTCATGACGAACAGCCCAGCAGCTATCAGGGAAAGAAAGAACGAGAACAGGGAGATCTGATTCGGCGTGAGGTCTGTTCTCGCCAGCCGACGTGAGAGCATGGCCGATATCGGGCGGTTCAGGAACCGCGACACTGGCCCGTCGTTCTGTTTGTCTCGAAGGTGCCTGAGAAGTCCCTTCTCCGCCCGATTCAAAGCCGGGGGATCGTCGACATCGATCCAGAAACCGCTCACCGGGACGGCCTCGGCGTGTCCCTCCCGGGCCAAGACACGGACCGCTCCGGTGATGGTCGGATCGCCCAATCTGATGCTCTCCTCTGCGGCATTGAACAGTGCAGGGGAGCAGAAAAACAGTCCGGTGTCAAATCCATTGAAATCGGGGATCCCCTTGCCGATGTTGCG
>JALTHG010000020.1 GCA_027004715.1 Deltaproteobacteria bacterium | reverse complement strand
GATACGGCCTTTTATCGGAATCCCAATTACCATCGTCCCTCTGATCTACCCAGGACCCTTGACTTCCAGAGGGCAGCCAGGGTAATAGACGGACTGGCCTGCGCCGTGAGGGCTCTGGCCTAAATAGAGCTGACCTTTCATCCCAAATTATGCACTTCAAATGCCGAACAGAATGATTTCTTTTATAATTCCAGTAGATTATCGTTAGTACGTCTGCATGCCCTCCGCCTTGCACCTTCGGCAAACTTGCGAGCTGCATAATCCGGGTTCATATCCCTTCTCTAGTTTGGGATTAAGTCTGATCTAGATATATCCGATAGAGAGTAACAGAAGTCATATAGGAAAATATATACCTCTCAGAGGCCATGAATTTTTGGGAAGAGTTGTATGCCAGTCTATATATGGGAAAGTACCAGTAAGGGTAAAAGACAAAGAGGTGAAATCGAGGCCCAGGACAAAAAAACGGCCCTGTTTTTGCTTCGGAGACAGAGGATATCTCCCTCAAAGATCAAACGCAAGCCCAAAGACCTGTTTGAAAATATAGGTCTGTTTCAGCCAAAGATAACGACAAAGGACATAGTTATCTTTACCAGACAGCTATCTACCATGATCGATGCCGGTCTCCCTCTTATTCAGGGCCTGGAGATCCTCAGCACTCAACAGAAAAACAAGGCACTAAAAAAAGTCCTTCAAGATATAAAGATAGATGTAGAGAGTGGATCTTCTTTTGCTGAGGCCCTTAAGAAGCATCCAAAACAGTTTGATCAACTCTTTTGCAATATGGTAGCGGCAGGAGAGATAGGAGGTATACTGGACGAGGTATTAAAACGCCTCTCTGACTATATGGAAAAGGCACAACGCCTTAAGAGTAAGGTAAAAGGGGCCTTGACTTACCCTGCCATAGTACTTGCCATATCTACCCTGGTACTTGGGATAATTCTTATCTTTGTCATACCTGTATTTGAGAAGATGTTTGCTGACTTCGGCAGTGCCCTGCCAGTCCCTACCCAACTGGTGGTCAATCTGAGCAATTTTGTAAAGTCCTATTTCCTGATTATTATAGGCTCAATAGTAATATTAATATTTCTATTCAAGAGGTATTACAGTACGAACTCAGGGGCCTATACCATAGATAGGCTGATGCTCAGGGCCCCGGTATTTGGAGCGCTGCTGAGAAAGGTGGCAGTAGCAAAGTTCACCCGTACCCTGGGGACCTTAATAGACAGTGGCGTTTCCATAGTTGACTCACTGGATATTGCCGCTGGAGTTGTCGGGAATAAGATAGTAGAGAAGGCTATCCACAAAGTTCGTTCCAGCATCAGTGAGGGAAAGACTATAGCGCAGCCGCTTCAGGAGAGCGGAATCTTCCCCAACATGGTGGTCCAGATGATATCAGTAGGAGAAACTACTGGGGCATTGGATCAGATGCTTAACAAGATAGCAGAGTTTTATGACCAAGAGGTAGAGACCGCTGTAGATGCCCTGACCAGTCTAATCGAGCCCTTTATGATAGTATTTCTCGGTGGGACTATAGGTTCTATAGTCATTGCCATGTACTTACCTATATTCAAGATGGCAGGAGCAATATCCGGTCATTAGTCATTTGTCTGTCGCAGGGACTTCAGTTCCTGTCCTCTTGACAGTCTGATTTCAACCTGATAGATTTTTTAAAATTAGAAGTTGGAAGATTGGCTATTATGTTTCCAATTTCTGAATAGGAAGTCATAATACCATCCCCCCTCGGGCAGCGGTGGCCTTTTGGAGGGTTTCAGTGCGGATTAATGGGCAGAGTGCCTGATTTTGTGCATCAAGCTATGGAGAGAGGCTACTGCTGCCAGGGATATGAAATACACACCAACTTATTGGGCTGGTATTTCTCTGTCTTCTGCAGCCAGAAATAGATAATCTATAAATAAAAGGGAGGATATCAAAATGGCAATAGGTGATACTGTAAAGCCTGACGAGCAAATAGACCTAAAGGGACTAAGTTGTCCTATGCCTCAGTTAAAGATGAAAAAGAAGCTGAAGGGCATGAAACCTGGTCAGGTATTACTAGGCATAGGTACTGACCCAGGCACAAAAAACGATTTACCTGTTATGTGCAAGAAGGATAAACATGAATATCTGGGATGTGACGAACCTGGAGATGGTCTATATTACTTCTATGTAAGAAGAGGAGGTAAATAAAATGCCTGAAGATGAAAGAGATATGGATAAGTTGGGTATATTTGTAACAAATCCTCGTCAGGAGACCTGGCGTTATTTAAAGGGAATTGTGAAGGCCGTTCAAAAGGCAGGTAAAAAGGTGAGGGTCTTTTTTACTTATAAGGCCGTTCATCTTGTTCAGCAACCTGATTTCCCGGAATTTTCAAAACTGATCCCGGAAGAAGATCTGGCCATCTGCCTCGACAGTTATACGTGTGAGGGATTTGACGGAACGCCTACCGGTCTGACACAAAAACAGATGCGTACACAGGCCTATCATGGAGAAGTTGTTGATGTCTGTGGCAAATATATGACTTTATAGGAGGCGAATAGACATGGCTAGTTATAAATTTATGTTCTTGGTCCCTAACAAGATATATATCTCTGATGCCGTACGTTCTACTCTGGGTGTGGCAGTAGAAAACCATTATGGTTTTGCAGCTATTCTATATCAAAAAATACCTCCAATCACAGAGTACATGCAGGAAAATCTTGAGTGGATACGTGATCTGGAAGGGGATGTCTTTTGTGTAGTTGACACCATGGATGAAGAGGCCAAAAAATACAATGTAGATGAGGTCGGCCTTACACCCATTACTATGGAAGAATTGAGCAAAAAGACCCTTGAAGCTGATTTCGTCGTAGCTTATGGTCTACCTTACCAGTTACGTGAACTGCCAAGTATGTGTGCTGATAGCAGGACTGTTGCAACTGCTAAAACTGAGTAAAAGGGGGTAGTCTTAATGAAACTCTTGTATCTATATCGTTTTGAGCCTACAGAAGGTACTGGGACAGAAGGCACAAAGAAGTTGAGTGAGATGATGGCCAAGGGCAATGAGGTTACAGAGGTCAAGCTCTATGAGGGAGAGCCAGATTACGACAAACTCGTTGAGATGATCTGGGAGGCAGATAAGGTAATCAGCTGGTGGTAATGTAGCCTAATGCCTGATAGGCTGTAACTATATTCAGACAATAAGCGTAACTGTTCATACCTCCTGTTGAACCTTTACGTTGCTGGCCAGCGATAGCCTTTTGAAGGGTTTCAGTGCGCATTGACAGGCTTGTGTATCAAGCTGTGCTCCTGAGGCCCTGAAAAGGCTATTACTGGACAGGAGATGTGGACAGTTATCAATAATCGATCACGGGGTAGCCGTCATGTAATGTTGGAGACCCCGTTTTTTTATCAGCCATTGCTCTGTACAGAACGGTATTGCTTGAACTGGATATGATATTTTTTTACCCTGAGACCCAAAATCCTCTCAGATGTACCAAGAAGCCTTGCTGCTTTGGATATATTGCCGCGCGTATTCTTTAATGCATCAATAATAAACTCTTTTTCAAAGGCAGCCAGAGCAGAAGAAAGTGAGCCAGAGGGAGCTGTCTGTGATGTCTCGGCCGTCTGAAGGGTCGGGGGGAGATTATAGCTATGTATAACATGGTTATTACAGAGGAGCACGGCCCTCTCTATACAGTTCTCCAGCTCCCGTACATTACCAGGCCAATGATAGCACATAAGCATATCGATGGCAGGAGTAGAGATCCTTCTTACGTCCTTGTGGTATTTCTTCCTGTACTTTTTTAGAAAGAAGTCTGCCAACAGGAGGATATCTGTCTTTCTCTCTCGGAGAGAGGGCAGATATATTGGAAATATATTGAGGCGGTAATACAGGTCTTCCCTAAAGCTCCCATCTTCCAGGGCCTTCTCCAGGGGCTTATTGGTTGCAGCAATAATCCGCACATCGACCTTTACAGTATCGGTCCCTCCAACCCTCTCTAATTCCTTTTCTTGGAGCACCCTCAAGATCTTTGCCTGGGCAGCGAGATTGAGGGTACCAATCTCATCGAGAAATAGGGTCCCTCTGTGGGCCCTCTCAAATTTGCCTATCCTTCTCTGCGTTGCCCCAGTAAAGGCCCCCTTTTCGTGCCCAAAGAGTTCACTTTCCATCAGGGTCTCTGGGAGGGCAGCACAGTTTACCTTAATAAATGGCCCTTCTGCCCTCAGGCTGTGGTAATGGATGGCATTGGCCACGAGTTCTTTGCCAGTCCCACTCTCTCCCCTTATGAGTACAGTGGCATCACTTGCTGAGACCTTATCGATCATCTCGAAGACCTCTCGCATCTTGTTGCTCCTGCCCACGATATTATAGAAACTGTAACGTTCCTTTAGCTTTTCCCGTAGGGATATATTCTCATGGCGTAGGCGGTCTTTCTCTTCATCCATCATGCGGCTGATCTTTATGGCCTGTGCAAGATTAGAGGCAATAATGGTCAAGAGCCTCAGGTCTTCTTCAAAGGAGATGTCTTCACTAAAGAGCCTGTCTGCACTCAGGGTCCCATAGGTAAAGGAACCTATCTTTATGGGTACACAGATAAAGGATATATTATTTTTCTGGATATCTCCACGGGCCCTGGTACGATTTAAAAATAGTGGTTCTTTTCCTATATGTGGGACAATAACGGGGTCCCCAGTCTCTACTACCTTCCCAGTAATCCCCTCACCTATCTTATAGTGTCCCCTCTGCTTCTCTCTGTCGCTCAATCCGTGTGCTGCTATGATGCTCAGTTCATGAGTGCCAGGATCTAATAAGGTTATGGTCCCTCTCTTCATGCCCATCTTAGAATGGAGAATATCCAGGACAGGGACCAGGGCCTCTTTGGGATCAGGATTGGAGACCAGGAGCTGACTGATTTCATAGAGAACTGTCAATTCTTGTATCTTTCTTGCTAAGGCAAGGCACTCTACAGATTCCATTTTATTCTATTGGCCAGGGAGCTTAGATCAAATCTATATAGTTTTTGAAAAAGGCCTTAAACTGCTCACCCATACTGGATTCATAAGTCTGGGCACCTTTTATTATAGCATCAGGATCTATACCAGGGGGAGAGGACAGCCATTCCTGGTCGCTCTCCAGCCAGTTTTTTACATCGGCCACTGATGCCGCATGGTTATCGAATTGTAGGCCAAGTATATAGGGTCTTCCCTTGACTGAGATGGCCTCTATCTCGCATTCAGGAGAACTTACCAGGACATTGACGTACTCAGGTAGAGGTGGCAGTACGGCCTGGCCATGCCACTTGAAAATAACAATATCTCTTGGAATGCCTCGGAAGGCAGGGTGTCTGCAGCCCTCATCAGTGAGCTGGCCAGAGATAAATCCTATACTGCGTTGAAAATTGGCCCCAACTCTGGCCCCCAGGGCATCTGCAAGGAGCTGATGGCCAAGACAGAAGCCCAGGCAGGGCATATCTGCCTCTATGGCCTGACGAATGACCCTCTTTTCGTCTCTCAGAAATGGATATTCCCCTTCTTGATCTACACTGGGGCCGCCTCCTAACAGGAGCAGGCCATCATACTCCCTGATGTCTGGAATGGGCATATGCCATACCTCCAAGATATCAAGGGCTACACCAAGGCCTCTGGCCGAATCTATCAGATGCTGCCCTGGTCCCTCCCAGGACATGTGTTGAAAGACGAGTAATCGCTTCATTCCCTATATTCCTCTCAGCTATAATAATACTCTAGACGTAACTGTTCACATCCCAGGCCAACTGAAGGCCTTGGCCTCAGGGAATGTGAACGGATATCTCTAAACTATACACTGAAGCAGAGCCAACTCAATAGTTATATCATATAAAATTAATGTTGAAGCCTTAGTTGACATGCCAGAGAAACGGCACTAATTTTGATATGAGATCAACCATTTATATAAGACGTCATGGGAGAGAGATATTTCAATAGTAACCACCTTAAGGTCCTGGATGAGGCAGTATATATCTCTGAAGATGTCTTTAGTGACCACTTTTCTCTTTCTAATGACTACTGGGTCAAAAATCCCTATGAGATCAAGACCCTCAGAGAGGTAAGTCCAGGTGAACACCCAGGAGAGGCCTTTGCACAATTACTCCGCTATGAAAAGCCACTAACAGAGAAACAGAGCGGCCAAGATGTCTGTAAGCTTTACAGGATCTGCCTCAATGATCAAAATATCTTGGATCAGACATCAGGGGGAAAAAGGGCCAGGCTCTTTCCCTTTTTGATATATGTGATCACCCATGAATTTGTCCATATAATAAGATTTAGTCGTTATTGTTGTTATCCTGAGGCCGATGATCATGCCAGAGAGGAAGGAAAGGTCCATCTAATGACCCATGAGATATTGGCACCACTGAAGATCAAGGGGCTGGATGCAGTGCTTAAAAGATTTCGGCCGTATCTATACTTGCATCGGGCTGAATACTGATTATCTATTTAGGATAGGTCTCTTGTAGAATCCATTAAATGTCCTGCAAGAGTCAGTCTTGTTTAAATGGAGGTTAGATTATGCCTATTTATGAGTATGAGTGTGAATCCTGTGGGAGAGTTATAGAGAAGTGGCAGAAGTTCTCTGATCCACCGCTCTCTAGATGCAGATACTGTGGTGGAAAACTACATAAACTGATTTCTCATTCATCTTTTCACCTAAAAGGCAAGGGTTGGTATGTAACAGACTATGCAGGAGAAAAGAGCGGAATTAAAGACTCATACAAGTCTGAATCAGGTACTGACAAGGAAGGCAAAAAAGACAGAGAAACTGACAAGGGCCCCCCATCCAGTAAATCCTCTACCAGTCCTTAATTCCATTTTAGAGCATTGCTGAGATATAGGCCAGGAGTGTAACCATTCACATTCCCCTGCTGGCCAGCAGTAGCATTTTGAAGGGTTTCAGTGTAGATTGACAGGCAGGGTCCTGATTTTGTGCGTGAAGCTGCCCCTGAGACCTGAAGAAGGTCACTGCCGGCCAGGGGGATGTGAACAGTTACGTTTGTGTAAGATAAGGAGTGAAAGATAAGGCGGATGGAATCCGGTATCGTAATGGGACCCAGACAATATCTCTTCATCATCCAATCCACACCTGGATATGAGCACGGCCCTTTCTTTCAGCCTGAGATGCTCTAGGGTATCCATGATCTCATCAAAGTGTCTGTATACCTTCAGTATAACCACACTGTCCGTGTGGTCTATTATCTCTTTCAGGCCCTTGGCGCCCATGGCGCCTGAAATAACCGTGAAAGACTCCTCTCCTTCTGCAAGGACCTGGCCGGCAGAGGCAGCAGCGGCCTGGTAAGAGGTAATGCCAGGGATGACCTTGATTGGCACATCTGGATCTGTCTCCTGGATGGTCTGCATGATATAGCCAAAGGTGCTGTAAGTCATAGGGTCACCAAGGGTAATAAAGGCCACATCCTTCCCTGTCTTGAGGGCATCCAGAACCAGGCCTGCATTTTTGTGCCATGCAATATCCAAAATCTCCTTTTGTTTGGTCATTGGGAACTCAAGGAGTTTCACAGGTATTCCCTTTCTGAGGTGAACAGAGGCAATATCTCTTGCAAGGGAATAGCTATTTTTTGTAGAAGATGCCGCAAAGACGACTGACACCTGTTGAAGTATCCTGGCCGCCTTCAATGTGATCAGCTCCGGGTCCCCGGGGCCAACCCCTATCCCATAGAGTGTCCCAATCCTCATCATATCTCTGCCTTATCTATACCTGTCCTGGCTGCATCCTCGGCGTGTTCTATGAAAATGTGCCTGATTTCAGGGTAGTCTCCCAGGCCCTGAGGCATGCAAGTGACCGTAATCCCTTTTGAAGATATAACCGATTTCCATGAATCCCCCTGATCTCCTGCCATATCCTTCCAGACGTGCTGGCCTGCTACTATCATGAAGGGTTTCAGGACGACCTTTTTGACCCCAAACCAGGTCAGGCCGTCTATAACATCCTCAAGGCATGGAAAACCCTCAACAGTGCCCACAAATATATCAGTCCCAGGGTACATTCTGCGCATGACCTGTTGAAATTCAATATAGATCCCTGTACTGTAAAATCTGTTTCCATGTCCCATGTAGACAAGGGCCGCATGGTCCTTTTCTGCAAGGGACACATCAGGGGCAAGGGCCTCTGCGGCCTGGGCCATGTCTTTGCGATAGTCATGTTGAGGCCCTGGCCTTCCCAAAAGCGGACGGCCCAGGACCAGCTTATTAAAGGGTCTGTATTTCGCCTTTACTGTGCTTATGGCATTCAGACCATCTATATAGGATACAAGGTCGCTGTATTGCTCACCTGCATAGATGTGCATTGGCTGAACAATGATGTCTCTGTAGCCTTCATCTTGCAGGTCGGCAATAGTGGCAAGGGGCCCCTTTGCATAGACCGTCCTATTGTCCACAGAATACTGCCTCTCTCTCCGACGTTCACGCCATATGCCTCTGACGATATTAGAGGTAAATGCCACCCTTATCTCTGCGTGCGGAAAGGCCCCCTGCATCTCTTTCTGCATAGTGATGATATTAGCAAGGGCCTCTGGATATGTGGCACCAAAACAGGCAATAACAATCGCATTTTTGTCTCTGTCGTGTCCCATTGATCTATATCTCCATCTAGATCTCACATCAATCTCTTGCCCTATTTACACAGTGGATGGCACCAAAAAAGAAGACCACCCCGATAATTGCAAGTAAAAGGTAAGATGAATAGTCTACAGGATGTCCATAGGCCGATGCCCGGATGGCCTTTGATGCATGGGTGAGTGGGAGGAAAAAGAGTATCTTCTGGGCCCACACGGGAAGGCGGTCCACAGGGAAAAAAGTCCCTCCCAGAAAGGCCATGGGTGTGATCACAAAACTCGTGAACATGGCCTGATCTGCATGGGATTTCACCAACATGGCCAGACCTACAGCCAGCGAGGCAAAGATGAAACTGTCCAGTGCAATTGCCAGCCAAAAGGCGACAGCGCTATAATTCAGACATACCCTGAAAAAGAGACCTATTACCAGGATGATGGCAACAGAAAGGAAGGCACGGGTCATGCCGGCCAGGACCTCCCCAGACACATAGGCAATATTGCTGAGGGGTGCGGCCTGAAATTCCTCAAAGATATGCCAATAGAACCTGGCCACATTGATATCAACAGCAATGGCAAAGGCCTGGGTCATACTGCTCATGGCCACCAGGCCAGGGATCAAGAATTCCCGATAGCTATGTCCTTCAATCTTTATTCCTCCCATGGCATAACCAAATGCGATCATATAGAGCAGGGGAGAGACAGACATACTCAGGACCTGCCGCCTGATCCGACGTCTCAAGATCAACATCTCACGCAGATACACTGCAATGAAACCACTCATCCGACCTTTTTCCCAGTAAGTAAAAGGAATGAATCTTCCAGGTTTACGCGCCGTAAGGTATAGCTCTCTTTCTGCCTGGTAATAAAGGTGTCTGCTTCCTGCCTGGTCTGGAAATACTGCGTCTTCATCTTTCCAGCGTCCATATGATCAATGGCCCAGGCACCTGTTCGAGACATCAGGGCCTGAGGGGTATCGATGGTGACTATCCTGCCCTCATCGAGAAAGGCAACGCGGTCGGCCAGAAACTCGGCCTCCTCGATGTAGTGGGTCGTCAAAAAGATAGTGGTACCCTCTTCCTGGATCTCTTTGATCAGTGCCCAGATCCGCCTGCGAATGGCAGCGTCAAGCCCTACTGTGGGTTCGTCCAAAAACAGGATCTCTGGTGAGTGGATCATGGCCCTTGCAATAGTCAGTCTGCGTTTCATGCCACCAGAAAGCTGTTTCACAAGGGCTGTTTTGCGGTCAATGAGGTCGATATAGCTCAACATCTGATCAATTTTCTTTTTCCTCTCACCAGCAGACATACCAAAGAGACGGCCGTGGATATCTAGATTCTCCCAGACCGTGAGTTCCTGGTCCAGGTTGATCGACTGCATCACCAGACCGAATCTCTTCTTGGCCTTGAGGCCCTCTTTCTCAATGTGGAAGCCACCCAGCCAGGCATCACCTGCCGAGCGTCTGGTGAGGCCAGTCAAGATGCGAATTGTGGTGGTCTTGCCAGCGCCATTGGGGCCAAGATATGCAAAGAGTTCACCGGCCGCTACATGCAGGTCAATGCCATCAAGGGCCTTTATGGCACCATAGCTCTTTTTTAGGCCTTCAATGCGGATCATCTGTCCATTCTCTATATTGACTATTCAATTGATCTTTAGTCCCTCTATGTCTTCATCCGAGAGGACAAGACCTCTGACAACCCTCTTTCTCCCAGGGCATGAGAGCTCTACATCTGCTGGCCGACTCCTCATCTTTGAGTATCTGCACAGGATGCCTGCGGCAAGGGCTGCATAGGTGTCAGAGGCCATCTTTCTCCAGAGGCCAACAGGACCTGGGGACGATACCATATTGAGCTGGATATCTCCTCCTGTCATAAGGGATATCAGCCTTGCGTTTTCCGCCTCTCTCCTTCCGATTACCAGCCAGGACCTGTCCGGCAGGAGAAAGTGTCTCCCCAATTGGGCAAGGAGGCAGTCATTTATACCCAAGTCAGGCCAGAGCCCAAATATGCATCTCAGTCTCTGGGAGATTATTGGATCAGTGAGGACACAGCCCCCAGCAGGAGCAGGATATCTATCTATACCATATCTGGCCGCAAGTGCTATCTGGTCTCTTCGTCCCCTGCCCTTTAGGGCCAGGAGCCTCGATCGGTCAACCAGGCCCTCTCTCTCTACATCTGTAGGCGAGAGGCATAGGGCAGACAGAGGACGAAGGAGCATTCCCCCTGTACCACTCTCCCTCTCTATGGCCCTGAGGCTATCCCTGCGCTGAGACATAGGCCTCTGGCCCAAGACCTCACCTGTGGCAATAAAACATGCACCAAATTCGTCCAGTCTCTTTAAGGCCTCTCTAACCATCAGGATCTTGCAGTCAATGCAGGGATTCATATATCTTCCATAGCCATAGCTCGGCCCCCTCAGCATCTTGAGATATGCCTCAGAGATATCTATTAACTCAGACTCTATGCCATATCTGACAAGGGTCTCTCTTTTAAAGACCCCTTCTTTCCCCTTGAGCCTATAGCCAAAAAAAGGTGTGATGAACCGAAGGGCCAATACATGGATCCCCTGTTCCTGTAAGACCTTACATGCAAGGATACTGTCAAGACCTCCAGAATAGAGGACCAGGCAGGTAGTCTCCTTTGAGCCTATCATCAAATCTCTGGCCCCAATAGCCTCTCTGCATATAGCCTGGCCGCCTTCTGATCTCCACCAAGCATCCTCGTCAGCTCTTCAATACGCTGGTCTCGCTCCAATCTCTCTATAAAGGTCACTGTACTGTCTCCCCTGACCACTTTTTTCACCACTATATGTCGATCTCCCCTGGCAGCGATCTGTGGGAAGTGCGTTATAGTAATAATCTGCCCAAAGGAAGACAGGGCCTTGAGTTTGTCTCCTACCCTGTCTGCCACCTCTCCACCTATCCCTGCATCTATCTCATCAAAGACAATAGTCTCAACGCCTGCCTTCTTTGCAAGAGCAGTCCTCAGGGCCAACATCACCCTTGAGAGCTCTCCGCCTGAGGCAATACATGCAAGGCCCCTGAGCGGCTGGCCGACATTTGGCCTAAATAGAAACTCTACCCTGTCAAGACCTGTAGGGCCTATATCTGTCTCGGCCCTTACGTCTATCACAAAGTCGGTCCTGGCCAGCTTCAGGTCTGAGAGCTCTGTCTTGATAGCCATAGATAGCTCTCTTGCAGCCCGTGACCTCTTCTCAGAGATCACCTTTGCATAGGACATGAGCCGTTCCCTTCCCTCTTTGAGTGCTGCATTTAGCCCTTCTATCTGGTCTTTTTTCTTGTATAGGTCTCTGAGTTTCCTGTCGATGGCCTCCCTGTATGCCAGTACGTCCTCAAGAGCTGGACCAAACTGTCTCTTGAGCCTCCTGACCTGGTAGATCCGATCCTCAATCTGCTCCAGCTCTGTGGGATCGGCATGGAGGCCCTGGATATATTCCCGAAGGCCCCACGCCACCTCCTCTAGCTGATAGAGCGCAGAGTTGAAGTCCCTAAGCACTGACTCCAGATCAGGTTCGAGCCCTGCCATACGCTCAAGGTCCTTCTTGCAGCCTGCCAGTCTCTCCTGGACCGATCCCCTGTCTGCATACAGAGTCCTATAACAGGTCTCTCCCAAGGTCCTTAAGGTCTCAGTGGCCCTCAAGACCTTGAGCCTCTGTTCCAGTCTCTCTTCTTCACCTGGTCTGGGGGCCACCCTGTCTATTTCCTGTGCCTCTTCTTGGAGCCTCTCTACTTTTTCTGCCACCTTCTCTCTGTCAGCCCTGGCAGTATCCAGTCTCTCTTGTATATCTATGACTTCACGATACAGGTCGGCCATCTGCCTCAGGTCCTCTTCAAGCCCTGCATAGCGATCCAGCCACGGCCTGTGTCTGTCACGGTGAAGGAGCTCCTGGTATTCGTGTTGTCCAGCAAGGCTCACAAGGCCAGATGTAATCTGTCTGAGGTCCTGGAGGCTGACAATGGCCCCATTTACATAGATCCTCCCCCTGCCAGACCGTGGCACTATCCTCCTTATGACCAGCTCATCATTGCAGGGTATCCCCATGTCCTCTAAGAGAGAACGGATTCCAGGCAGAGTATCAAACACTGCCTGTACCATGGCCTGTTTTGCCCCAATCCTGATCTGCTGAAGATCTGCCCTGGCACCTAGGACCAGTTTCAATGCATCAACGACCAGAGACTTGCCAGCACCTGTCTCCCCTGTGAGTATGGTCAGGCCCCTTGAAAAGGGCAGAGAGGCCTTTTCAAAGAGTACAAAATTCTCCAGATCAATTTCTAACAGCAAATAAGACTCCGCTCAATCTAGTTTAGGTCTTGTCTTTTATGACCTCTTTCTTTTATAATATCTAAAATATGTAACCTGAAAGAGGATATCGGATATTTTTACCCCATGACTTCCTTACTAACAAGCTGGAACAGGCCATGTTTAATTTTATAAAGATAGCAGAGAATCGGATCCAGGAGGCAATGAAGCAGGGGGAATTTGATGATATCAAGGGTAGAGGCAAGCCCTTAGTCTTTGAAGACAACTCTATGGTGCCCCCAGACCTGAGACTGGCATACAAGATGCTTAAAAATGCAGGCTTTCTGCCTCCTGAACTCCAGGAGGAAAAGGAGATAAATAACGCAATAGAGCTGCTCTCGACCCTGGACGATGAAAGGGAACGCTATAGCCAGATAAAAAAGCTCAATCTGATGATAACTAAGATCAACATGACACGCAAGAGGCCCATCAATCTGGAAAAGAACCAGATCTATTACAGAAAGGTGGTGGAGCGTGTAGATGTAAGGACTCCTGACCAGGAGAAATAGTGCTACAGAGTCTCAAAGGCCCAGAGCAGATCCAGATCAAGGCCCCTATGGCAGGGACTGTGGCAGACATCAATCCCATACTCAGGCCAGGGATCCAGATAGAAAAGCATACAGAACTCCTTATCCTGGAGAGGATGAAGCTGTTTTCTGCAGTCACTGCCCCCTGTAGAGGTATAGTAACTGAGGTGATGACAGGGCCTGGTAAAAAGGTCTTGGAGGGAGAGACCCTCATCAAGATGGTAAGTGTCCACGTCTCTGGATAGTTACTTTGTAACTGTTTACACCCCTCCTGTTGAACCGTTTACGTCGCTGGCCAGCAGTAGCATTTTGAAGGGGTTCAGTGCGGATTAACGGGCAAAGTGTCTGATTTTGTGCATCAAGGTGTGCTCCTGAAACCCTGAAAAAGGCTACTGCTGGCCGGGGGATTGAACAGCTACGTTACTTTCACAGGCCTTAAGATACCTGCATCTCCATCCAAGATATAATCTCCGCCTATCAGGACAGGATAATTCTGCGGGCCGTGGCCTACAGGGATATCAATGACTACAGGGATCCTGAGAGAACAGAGCC
>JALTHG010000019.1 GCA_027004715.1 Deltaproteobacteria bacterium | reverse complement strand
TGGCTGGAAATAGATTACTTCAGCGCATCCCCAAGGTCTTGCTGTACCGCATAAGCGGCATATTTTTTCTGATCCTGGCTGTCTTTTCACTGAGCAGGGTATTTTGAGGTCTGAGCTTTCGTAACTGTCCACACTTCCCAGCCAGCAGTAACCTTCCTCAGGGCTTCAGGAGCAGCCTGATGCACAAGATCAGGGACATAGACAGTCCAAAAGAGGGGTATGAAAAAACAGGGGTTAAAAATAAATGACCTGATAGCAGCAGGCAGTGCTGGCTATCAGGTCTTTAAGAACTGGATAGACAGGATTAGACATTCTTGATCTCAATCTGTTTTGCCTTTACTTCTTCCTTTTTGGGGAGGACAATCTTCACGACACCTTTGTCATAAGAGGCCTCTATCTTATCTACATCTACCTCTACAGGGAGCCTGACATTCCTGCAAAAGGCCCCATAGTGGGTCTCAATACGATGGAAGTTTTCGTCTTTCTCTTCTTTCTTCTGCTTTTTCTCTCCCTTTATCTCCAGGAGATCGCCACGAAGAGAAATGTTAATATCCTTAGGATCCATGCCAGGTACCTCTGATTTTACGACCACTGCATCCTTTGTCTCAGATACATCTACAGCAGGTACCCACGTCCCTTTCTCTGACAGATATTCCCTTCCACCTAAAAAATCTCCCCAAAGCTCATCCATCTCCTTCCTTAAATTGCTCAGTTCACGTATAGGTCTCCAAGGTGCTAGTTCTAACATAATCTTTTTTACCTCCCTTTCTAAAATTGTTATCTTACTAAATCTAAATAGAAAAATAAGTATGGAGTTACTATAGTCAAGATAAGCCCACACAAAAAATGGTAACTTCTCAATAAGTTCTGGCATAACCGCCACATTCCTCCTCCCGGCCAGGAGGAAGGTAAACAGTTATGAATGAACAATTTTGACAGATGTGGTATCTTAATACTGATCCGGGATAATGGCTTCTTCTCAATAAAGGAGGTCTTTAAATGGATGGACAGAGCGAGATCAAAAACCCTCTCACTCAACCTTTTCACATACGGGATTGTGCCTTGATACCTCTGGCCACTGGTTATAAGGCACAGACCTTGAGAGAGTTTAAAGAGGCCCTTTTAAGGGTCGATAGCTGTAGTATATATCACCACTTCTGGGGACGTTTTCTAGAGCCACAGTTCGATGAACCTGAGTACAATAATGACTTTGCGGCATGGATCTATCACTGCCTGAACGAAAGGGCATTGGCAGAAAGACTCAGTGTTATAGACCCTACTGACTATAGAGACATCGAATCCATCAGGCAGGAATTGGTAGACCGGATAGAAGACCAGCTGTACGAAAACGAATTTGTACCCAGTTCAAGGGCCGATCAACAGTTTTATTTTATCCGTTCCCAGATAGTGGTCCTTGATACAGGACATTATCTGGAAGAACCATCAGAACTGCCCGATGCAGTGTCTGAGATGTCTATTGGGAGCATATTTTATCACTTTATAGATGCCCGAAGGAGGACAGAGGGAGGAAACGACGACTTCAGTACCTGGCTGATAGGATGGGGTGATAGATATGAAGATCTCAGGCAGAAACTCATGGCAGTTGATCCATTCTTTTCCTCTCTAAAAGAGCTGCGGACCACGATCACTAATCTATTAGTCAGATACTTCAGGGAGGATAGCCATGAGTGAGGTCCTTGATCGCTATGCAGAGATAACTGGATGGGCAGTAGTAAATCACCTCTATCAGTTGGCCGCACCCCTCAAGGGTATGAAAGTCGTCCATGTAAACTCCACCAGGGAAGGAGGTGGAGTGGCTGAGATCCTCAGAAAGCTGGTTCCAATGATGGGAGACCTGGGTCTTGATGTGAGTTGGAAGGTAATCAAGGGCAGCCCTGATTTTTTTCGGTGTACTAAAGGAATTCACAATGCCATACAGGGTTTCAGGATAGATCTATCTCCAGATATGTTAAAGACCTATGAGACCATCAATGCAGAAAATGCCGAGGCACTCAGACCCGTGCTAGAAGATGCCGACTTCGTCTTTATACATGATCCACAGCCGGCAGCACTCATCAATTTTTGTCCCAATAGACAGGGAAAGTGGATATGGAGGTGCCATATAGACTGTAGTCGTCCATATCGTCCAGTATGGAAATATCTGAGAGGGCAGATCCAGGGCTATGATGCCAGTATCTTCTCTCTTGCAGAATTTGCACAGCCCCTACCCTATCCTCAGTATCTGATCGCCCCCAGTATAGATCCTCTGAGTGAAAAGAATATAGACCTGCCTGAAGAAGAGCTAGAGGCAGTCTTTGACCGTTTTGATCTAAAGCCAGACCTGCCTCTGATATCACAGATATCCAGGTTTGATCGCTTTAAGGACCCCCTGGGTGTAATCAGTGCCTATAGAGAGGCCAGGAAGATGGTGCCCTTGCAGCTAGTGCTGGCAGGCGGCAGTGCCAGCGACGACCCTGAAGGCGAAAGGGTACTTGCAGAGGTCAGGGAGGCCGCGGCAGGAGATGAAGACATACACGTATTGCTCCTCCCCCCAGATGCCCACAGGACCATCAATGCCCTCCAGAGGGCCTCTGACATCGTGTTGCAGAAGTCTATAAAAGAGGGCTTTGGACTCACAGTGACAGAGGCTATGTGGAAGGGAAAGCCAGTGATTGGTGGGGATACAGGCGGAATTCGTCTCCAGGTAGTAGACCACTTTACGGGCTTCAAGGTGAGGACTCCTGAGGGTGCTGCCCTGCGTATCCGTTATCTGCTGCATCACAGAGAAAAGCTAAAAGAGATGGGTAACAGGGCAAGGCACCTGGTCCTAGAAAACTTCCTCCTGACAAGACATCTAAGGGACTATCTCGCACTGATGATAGGTATACTCCATGGGTTTGAGGACCGTATAGATGTGACACAGTGACATGAAAGGCCTCTCTCCAGGACTTGATATCTCAAGATTTTGGGGCCTCTTGAGAGAGAGAAGGGAAAGGGTCATACTCCTCGACTATGATGGCACACTTGCTCCATTCAGGGTGGAACGGGACAGGGCAGTGCCCTATCCAGGTGTAAGGCATGCCCTCAAAGAGATAATGGCCGCTGGCTGTAGGGTGGTCATAATAAGCGGGAGGAGTGTGGAAGACCTGCAGCCCCTATTAGGCCTGCGCCCTGTCCCAGAGATATGGGGTGCACATGGCAGGGAAAGGCTCTATACCACTGGTATATACCGGCTTGTGCCTGTAGATCATGAGGCAGATGAGGGCCTGAGAGAGGCCCTAAGATGGGCCAGGGCCTCAGGTCTCGAGTCCCATCTTGAGTCAAAGCCTGGCTGCCTTGCCATTCATGTACGAGGTCTTACAGTACAACAGGCCAATGAGCTACTGTTTCAGATCAGGGGGGCCTGGGCCCCTCTGACACAGAGACATGGTCTGGAGCTCCATGTCTTTGATGGTGGCCTGGAGCTCAGGGCAAAAGGACCCAATAAAGGGCAGGCAGTCGAGGCCATCTTCCAGGAATCAGGGCCAGACATAGTAGCTGCATATCTAGGAGACGATATAACTGACGAAGACGCCTTTCGTGTCATAAAGGGCAGGGGCCTTGGGGTCCTGGTGAGGCCCAAACTGAGGCCTACAGAGGCAGATCTGTGGATAAGGCCCCCAGAGGAGCTATTACAATTTCTCTCAAAATGGTCTCGGATATGTCGAAAAGTAGGGAGATAAGTGAAAGAACGCAATAAGCGCATTGTGGCTGTCTCAAATCGGCTGCCCATACGTCTGGTCCAGGGGCCAGATGGATGGGAGATAAAGGCAGGTGCAGGTGGCCTGGTAACTGCCCTTGCCCCGGTATTCAGGAATAGAGGTGGGACCTGGATCGGCTGGTCAGGTGGGACCAATGATGCCGACCTTGCCGGGCTCATGGGACCTGCATCCCGTGAGGCAGGTTATACCCTCTATCCAGTCTCTCTTTCAGCCGAAGAAGTCGCTGATTACTACTATGGATTCTCCAATGAGGTCCTCTGGCCCCTCTTCCACGACCTGCAGACTCGATGCAATTTCAGGCCTCGTTATTGGTATCAGTATCTCAATGTCAATCGCAAATTCGCTGAGGTCATAGCAAAATTCAGCAGGGAGAGCGATTATATATGGGTCCATGACTACCACCTCATGTATATAGCTCAGGCCCTTAAAGACCTTGGAGCAAACAGGAATATAGGTTTTTTTCTCCATATACCCTTTCCTTCAGCAGACATCTTTATGAAACTGCCATGGAGGGCACAGATCCTGCGGGCACTACTTGAGTATAAACTCGTAGGCTTCCAGACCCTCAGAGACCGCAGGAACTTTATCCAGTGCCTCAGACACATCACATCAGATATAAAGATCCTGGGCAGGGGACCTGTAGTCACTATTACTATTGGGGACAAAGAGGTCAGAGTAGGTGCCTTTCCCATCGGTATTGACTATGCCGCATTTGTCCGGGATGCAGGGTCTAAGGAAGTAGCCGATCTGGCATGGTATCTCCATGAGGCCTTACCGGACCGCCAGATAATACTCGGTGTAGACCGCCTCGACTATACCAAGGGAATACCTGAAAGGCTCAGGGCCTTTAAAGATACCATAAATCGTTTTCCAGGACTTCGGGAAAAGATCACTCTAGTCCAGGTCGTGGTCCCCAGCAGGGAGGAGGTCCCAGAATATCAGGCACTAAAGGCAGAGATTGAGCGCATGGTCGGTGAAATAAACGGACAGTTTACCAGGTCGGGCTGGGTGCCTATCCACTATCTCTATAGGAGCCTGGATCGCACTGAACTCCTGGCCTACTACCGCCTTGCAGAGATAGCCCTCATTACCCCCCTAAAGGATGGAATGAACCTGGTCGCCAAGGAGTACTGTGCCTGCAATCTAGAACAAAACGGTGTATTAATACTCAGTGAGTTTGCAGGTGCTGCGGCCCAGCTACACAAAGGTGCCATTATGGTAAACCCATACGATATAGAAGGGGTATCCAGTGCCATCCATCAGGCCTTTTATATGGATAGGGCAGACAGGCGGGCCAGGATGCGTAAACTCAGAGAGATAGTGCGTCACAGGGACGTCTTTTGGTGGATAAATAATTTTTTAAAGGCCGCATTTGTCAGGGACCTCCAGGCCTTTCCTGCCATTGAAGACTATAGCCTGGAATTTCCTCTAGAGGCAACAAACCAGTCTAATGTAACGTAACTGTTCATATTTCCCGAGGAGATATGAAAGTCACGTCTAATCGTTTTCCTTCTTGCTATTCTGTATAATTCCAATGGCTGCCCTCTTGACCTCCATTGAGGGATCATCCAGAAAGGCCAATGCCTCCTCAGTCTCTATTGCCTTCATATTACCAAGACGTTCAAGTACAAGGGCCCTTATCTTTGGATTCGGGTCCTTGAGCAGAGAGCGATACAGCTCTCTGTGACCTGTCTGGTTATCTAGCTGTCCAAGGAGTATAAGTATGTCCAGTCTCAGAGAAGGATCTCCCTGATCAAACTCCCTTCTGTAGATCTCAGTAACCTCTTCCTGCCTGTCTCTAAACCTCCACAGATTAAACAGGATATTCCTCTTTTGTCCTATTGAACACCGGCCCATCCTGTCAATAAGGAGCTCGATTACACGGCTGTCCTTTAGATTACATAGGGCGTTTACTGCCACTTCCTGTATCTCTTCATCTGGGTCATACAGACACTCAATCAGGGACAGGATTGCTCTCCTGTTGCCTTCCCACCCGAGGGCTATTATGGCACGTACCCTGATGTCTGTATCAGGGTCCTTCAGGTCTGCAATCAATTTTTTGGTCAGGGCCTGTGGATCATCCAGAAAAGGCCCTATCACACTGAGGTATATAGCGGCCTGATCTCTCAGCTCGTCTGGCTCTTCTGGATCACGCATGATCCCATACAGAGGCCAGTAGATATCTTCCTTGGCAAAACTACCCAGCAGCAGGATAATTTCCTGCCTGAGCTTGGGGTCCCCTATCTTGAGTGCCCTTAACAACAGAGGTACTGCCCGCTCTCTCTCACTGAGGACCAGTGCAGGGTCAGATATATAGGTCCTGGCCTGTGACAGGATGCGTTCTCTGGCATTAAATGGGACTACTCTTGACGACACTTATATTACCCACGTACATTGAACTCCAGGTCGAATCGGAGACCCTTCTCCCTCGAAACCAGGGCCAGGTCCAGGGTGCCTACCTCAGTGACCTTACTCTCAAGCTCCACTGGGATTACGGTCCCAGGTTCGACACCCGGTGCCTCCATGGAGGTCTGGAGGGTCGTTACAGGTTCTATGGTCTCTTCCCATTCCTCAATAAGGTCTCCCACTACGTCCTCTGCCCTGACAGTAGAGGCCAGAAATCGGAATTCCACTGGGTGCCCGACTATGAGTCCAAAGGTCCTGCCTGGCAGGGAGACAGAGGTCCCCTCTTCCATGCCCTGTGGGACCACACAGAGGGCCTTTATGGCTGGTGGAAGTCCAGGCACTGCCGGCCTTGCCTCCTCAATCCCTATATAATAAGAGCGGGCAATACCTCCATGGATCCTGAGACCCCCGGTCCTGCGCACAAGGCCATAGTAGGAGGCACCCTGGGCGACAGCAAGGTCAAGGTCTGGGCTCACAAGTTCCTTTAGGTCTGTTGCCTTCTCTTCCATCCATGTACCAAGGACCTCTAATATACGTCGGCGTATGACCTCTGACTTGAGCACACCTCCATTGAAGAGGACGACATTTGGATTCTGACTGCCTTCACGGACAGATCTATTCGTATGAAGGCCTATAAACCTGGCAAGATGCCTTGTTATTGCAGTATCACTTACATAGGGGAGGCCCAGTTCCCTGAGCCCGAGCCTTGGACGCTCTTGGGGCCACTCATCTTCTTTACAGAAGGGAAGAAAGCCATCCAGTAGAATGGACTCTACCTGCTCTCTCTTGAGAGAGGTACGTAAAGTACCGCCTACCAGGCCTGATCCCCTACCAGGGATGACCACAGGGACCTCTGATCCACCCTGATCGCTGAGGAGTTTTTCCTTTGCTATCCGCACATTGTGCCAGAGTGTATAGATCTGAAAGGAATTGAGCTTAGTACCCCTGGCCTCTATCTCCCCGGCAAGGGCATATGCAAGGGTCAGATCCATATTGTCTCCACCAAGGAGTAAGTGCTCACCTACTGCCACCCGTTCAAGACCAAGGGCCCCCTCTTCACTGGTGACACGAATCAGGCTAAAGTCTGTTGTGCCTCCTCCCACATCGCAGACCAATACGAGGTCTCCTGGGCCTATTATATCCTTCCAGTCCTCCATGTGGACATGGAGCCAGGCATAAAATGCTGCCTGTGGCTCCTCTAATAGAGTGATGTCTTCAAGCCCTGCAGAACTTGCGGCCTTTACAGTGAGCTCTCTGGCCACGGCATCAAAGGAGGCAGGGATAGTGAGATAGATATCCTGGTCTTCCAATCGCTCTCCATTATCCTTGCCAATCGTATGGTTCCAGGCCATCTTGAGGTAACGCAGGTATGTAGCCGAGGCCACAATGGGAGAAAATCTGGGCACGCCTTCAGGGGCATCTGGTGGCAGAATCGGGGCAGTACGATCCACTCCCTGATGACACAGCCAACTCTTGGCAGATGCAATCAGTCTCCCTGGGACCTCCATTCCCCTGGAGATTGCATAGGTCCCTACCAGTCTGTCACCAAATGGATCCCAGGGCATTGCGAGCCGCCCTCCCTCTTTTTCCTGATCAGTAGGGAGATAGATAAAGGATGGAAGCAGGTCCTTTTCAGTGATCTCTCCAGGGGCCACTATCTGAGGTACATGGAAGACCTCTGGAGGACTCACACTAGATTCCTCTCCCTTCTGTGTATCTATATAAGAGAGGACACAGTTGGTAGTACCAAGGTCTATGCCAACTATATATCTGGATCCAGTCACGAGATCTCTACCTCTGCAGGTGCAAGGACATCTGTCGTCTCTTTTGATGTCCATTTGGGCAGATGGACCTCTGTAAACCTCCAACCACAGTGACGGAGCGTACCCTTAAATGGCGGTTTGCCATGGACATTGCCTATGAGTTTGATCCGGGTCGGATCAAAATCCTCTTCTATCTCTACCTGGCTTCCCTCTGCGGCATCGAGCACAGGTGCGAGTCCAAAGACCTCCTTCATAGCGGCCCTACAGCCACGGTGTACCTCTCTCACTGCAGCGCCGATCTGGGCATCGTCATACGGCTCTATGTCCTCCTGCAGGAAGTCGAGGAGCCGGCCCTCACGTTGAAGAAGTCCCAGGATCTGGACTATAGCAATCTCCTGGTAATAGGAAGGTGAAAGAGGCTCGACCTCTGGTACTGAGGCCTCTTCTACAGGCCTTATAGGCCCCTTTTCTTTAGGGATCTCTTTAGATACCACAGGGCCTTCCAGTTCCTTTAGGGACAATCTCACTATAATATAGAAGACCACTCCTATTACAGGGGGAGCTGCCAGGAGAGATGGGCCAATCCAGCTATGCATGAGCCTTGGATCGAGATAGAGCACTACAGCTACCAGGACAGTCAGACCCCCAAACCACAAAAAAAGACCAATAAGTATCCTCTTCCGAATGGCATCTTTCTTCATAATCTAGTCTCTCTATTCTACAATCTTACAGAACTATAAATATATCTCTTTAATATGTTAGAAAAAGGGGAGAGATGTCAACTGTACGAAGCTCTATTGCGGCAGACTCCCACCTTTGGGATCAATATCTTGATAACTCTGTAATAAAAAGAGTGTGACAATGCAAGGCATATTGCATGACAAGATAGCGCGGACTAATGGCCAAGGTGCCTGATTTTGTGCATCAGGCTATGCCCCTAAGGTCACCCTGCCGGAGATGTGAACAATTAAAGAGCAAGTTAATACACAGGAAATTTACCTGAGAGATATTTTTTGTCTTGACAAACCATCAAAAAAGGGTCTAAACCCTCTGGCATTTAGTCTAAGACTCCCAGGACTATTTCTGGGCAATAGACATCTATTCCTGTTAACTGAGGCAAGATGAGAAGATGCATATAGATCCAGCAAAGAGGAGAAACATAGGGATTAGCGCCCATATTGATGCTGGCAAGACCACTCTTACCGAGAGGATCCTCTTTTATACACAACGGATTCATGCCATCCACGATGTAAAGGGCAAGGACGGAGTAGGAGCCACCATGGACTTCATGGAGCTCGAAAAGGAACGCGGCATTACTATCACTTCTGCTGCCACCTACTGCAGGTGGAAAGGCTATGAGATAAATATTATAGATACCCCAGGGCATGTAGACTTCACTATTGAAGTGGAGAGGGCACTCAGGGTCCTGGACGGTGCCATCCTGGTCCTGTGTTCTGTAGGGGGAGTGCAGTCACAGTCTATTACTGTTGACCAACAGATGTCGCGATATAAGGTCCCGTATGTTGCCTTTATAAATAAGTGTGATCGTAGCGGTGCAGACCCATACCGTGTAATAGACCAAATCAAGACCAAATTGAGACACAATGCAGTTGCAATGCAGATACCTATAGGTCTTGAAGCAGATTTTCAAGGGGTTGTAGACCTCATATCTATGAAGGCCCTCTACTTCGATGGTCCTCATGGAGAGAAAGTACGTACTGAAGAGATCCCTGAGAGACTCCGCAGAGAGGCCGAGGACAGGAGAGAGATCCTGATTGATGCCGCCTCTATGTTTTCTGATGAACTGATGGAGGCCGCCCTTGAAGATAGGGTCACAAAAGACCTGTTGATTGAGGCAGTTAGAAACGGGACCCTGGCCCGCCAGCTTATCCCTGTGTTTCTCGGGTCTGCATATAAGAATAAGGGCGTCCAGCCCCTACTCGATGCAGTTACATACTTTCTGCCACAGCCCATGGAGGTCGAGAATATCGCCCTGGACATAGAAAATGATGAGGCAGAGGTCAGGCTTGAGCCAGATCCCTCCAAACCACTGGTTGCCCTTGCATTTAAGTTAGAAGAGGGACGCTATGGACAGATTACGTATATCAGGGTCTATCAGGGTACCCTGGCAAAGGGCGATGTCATCTTAAACTCCAGGACAGGACGTAAGGCCAAGGTGAGCAGGGTCATACGCATGCATGCGAATCAGATGGAGGAGATAGACTCTATACCTGCCGGTGGCATAGGTGCCATATTTGGTATTGACTGTGTATCTGGTGACACTTTTACCTCTCCTGATATCAGATACAGCATGACATCTATGCACATACCTGAGCCAGTCATCTCTCTGGCCATTGTCCCAAAGGACAATAAGGCACAGGTCAATATGTCCAAGGCACTCTCTCGTTTTACCAGGGAAGACCCTACATTCAGGGCATATGTGGACCATGAGACCGGTGATACTATCATATCTGGCATGGGAGAACTCCATCTGGAGGTCTATATAGAGCGCATGCGCAGGGAATATGGTGCGGATGTAGATACAGGTATGCCCCAGGTTGCCTATAGAGAGACCATTACTCAACAGGCCAGATTTAACTATACCCACAAAAAGCAGACGGGTGGTGCCGGTCAGTACGGACGGGTAGCTGGCTATATGGAACCCTGTAACGAAGACTTTGTGTTTGAGAATAGGATAGTAGGTGGTGCCATACCTACAGAGTTTATCTCCTCTTGTGAAAAGGGCTTCAGAGATAGCCTGAAAGAGGGAAAGTTGCTGGGCTTTCCTGTCACAGGGATAAAGATCGTCATCGACGACGGCCAGTCCCACCCGGTAGATTCCTCTGATGTGGCATTCCAGGCAGCGGCCCGTGGGGCCTTTAATGAAGGTTATAAAAAGGCCCACCCGGTAATCCTGGAGCCTATAATGAAGGTAAGCCTAGAGACCCCATTTGAGTTCCAGGGTGTTGTAATGGGCTCACTTAACCAACGTAGGGGAATCATTATGGGTACTCAGGACGAAGGTAATATATCCATAATAGAGGCAGAGGTTCCACTCGCTGAGATGTTTGGTTATGCCACAGTACTTCGCTCTCTTACCCAGGGTAAGGCCCAATTTACCATGGAATTGTCTAAGTATCGTCAGGTACCAAAGGGTGTGGCAGAAAGACTGATTAAGGAACATACTGAGAAGAAGGCCTCAAAGAGATCTTCCATGAAAGGGCACTGACTATGTCAAAAAATGATCTGATCCTGAAGGATCCCTTCCAATTCATCAGGGAAGATGCAGGACATATCCTGATGGATGGAGAGTTTGGAGCAATACTTGCTGGGGCAGGGGTAGGCAAGACCTCCTTTTTGGTGCAACTGGCTCTGGACTGCCTGCTTGCTGACAAAAATGTACTCCATATATGCCTGGATCAACCTATAAAAAAGGTGTGTCTCTGGTATGAGGAGGTCCTCCGTCTTGTGTCAGACCAATATCAATTGGACAATAGCAATAAACTCTGGGAGACCATCCTTCCCCACCGTTTTATAATGACCTTCAAATTAGGGGACTTTGGTGCCGAGCGCCTGGAAGGACGTCTCAATGACCTCATTGAACAGGGCATATTTTTCCCACAGGTGGTCCTGATAGACGGGCTGCCATTTGACAAGACCACGAGAGAGACAATAGACAGGCTAAGCTCTATGGCCAGAGAACAGGGCTTTCCTGTATGGTTTACAGTAAATATCAGTAGAGATAAGGGAGACAGGCACTTTATCAGTGAATTTTCAGACCTCTTTAAGGTAATAGTACGGCTTGAGTCAAAGGGACCTGAAGTTCGTGTCCATCTGCTCAAGGATCAGAGAAGAGATAAGGCCTCTTCCCTGGTCCTTGATCCTGCAATGCAGTCGATCAGAGACCGTGGACAGTGACATCCTCGTTTCATTAAGGGGGCTTGACATAGGGATCCGGACCAGTAAGGGCCTCTTGATCCCTATATCAGACCTCTCCTTTGATATCATGAGGGGAGAAAGCGTATGTCTTGTTGGTGAGTCTGGATGTGGAAAGAGCATAACAGCCCTCTCTATCTTAGGTCTGCTCCCGCATCCCCCATTTGAGGTCATAGGGGGAGAGATAATATTTGACAAAACCGATCTCATCGGCATGGGCCCCAGACAGCTGTGTAGCATAAGGGGAAAAAGGATAGGCATGATCTTCCAGGAGCCTATGACTGCACTCAACCCGGTCTTCAGTATTGGAGATCAAATTGCAGAATCCATAACTACCCATCTCAGGCTCTCTACAGGGCAGGTCAGAGAGAGGGTCATAGAGCTGCTGAGACAGGTGCAGATGCCAGCACCAGAAGAGAGGATGTCCAGCTATCCGCATCAGCTCTCTGGTGGACTCCGTCAGAGGGCCATGATTGCTATGGCCCTTGCCTGCTGTCCGGACTTCTTGATAGCAGATGAGCCTACCACTGCCCTGGATGTGACCACCCAGGCCCAAATCCTCTGGCTCCTGAACAGGCTCAGGGAACAAAGGCGCCTCACTCTCTTGTTTATAACACATAATCTTGGAGTAGTGGCCCAGATAGCCCATAAGGTCCTCATAATGTATGCAGGGAGTATTGTTGAGCAGGCCCCAGTGAGAGAGCTCTTTAAGAGGCCCCTGCATCCATATACCCAGGGTCTTATGAACTCAGTACCCTATGGGCTTCCAGAAGATACCAGGCGCCTCCAATCCATTCCAGGCAGTGTACCTGCCCTGGATTCTATCCCATCAGGCTGTGCCTTTCAGGACAGGTGTCCCAGGGTTATGGACATATGCAGGAAGATCAGGCCCAAGAAGGTCCAAATCGACAGAGACAGGTGGGTCGCCTGTCACCTCTTCAGCAATCGATAAATGGAGCCAGGGCCTGGAAACAAGAGAGCCCTTCAGAGACAATTTAGATGCATTAGATAACAGGTATCAGACGCCTCCACCAGGTCTCTGTCTCCCTTTCCTGTGGCATCTTTCTGAGTAGACGCTCGGCCTCTACAGTAGCCTTAGTATCTGGATAGAGGTCCAAGACCGTCTCCAGGCGATTTCTGGCCTGAGGCCACTGTCTGGTATGGAGATACCACCTGGCCACTGCTATCTCGTGTTGGGCCAGACGCTCCCTCGCCTCTGCTATGCGTATGCGCGCCTCATAACCAAAGGGGCTATTCGGGAATCTCTCTAAGAGCCGTCTATAGGTATCTATGAGTTTGTGGGTATAGGTCTGATCACGATCTGGTGTGGCCATCAATCTATAATAGCAAGAGCCCTCTTGAAAGATTACATATGGCACTGCCTCATTGGTGGGGTGATTTTTTTCAAATTCCTTATATAGGAGTATGGCCTCTTCATAGTTCTTTAGATAAAATTTGCAGTCTGCAAGACGCAGCTCTGCAAGCGATGCATAAGGACTAAAGGGATAACGATCCTTGACCTTTTGGAACACATCTTGTGCCGACAGATAACGGCCATGTATAAAAAAACGCATGGCCTTCTCAGATAGATCGACCTCGTTTTCTTGCGGCTTAGTCTCTACAGGGGAATGGAACCAAGATGCCAGCCTGCTTTTATTGACTTTGAGTGTATTTTTACCAGCACATCCTGTAAGAAGACCAATAGCAACAAGACCAAAGATAGCGATATATCTCAGTATATTAGACAAACCAAAAACTGGCCTTTAGTGTCTATACAGTACAGGTAAGCGATCTAGATTGCCAAAGATTATACCCAATTTGTTGAGAACTTACTCCTAAAACTAACCGTTCACATTCCATTTCCGGGGATGTGAACAATTACCCCTAAAAAGCTGACGGCCCAGGCTCAACATACTCTGTCAAGCATGGCCTTGAATGTGGCCTTTCCTGCCGCGCCAGTAATCTGATCTACAATCTTTCCATCTTTAAAGAGGATCAGGGTAGGAATGGCCCTGATACCGAATTTGCCAGGAGTGACCGGGTTCTCATCCACGTTTACCTTGGCAAACTTTATCTTACCATCATATTCACTGGCCAACTCCTCGATAATTGGACCTATAGCCATGCAGGGTCCACACCAGCCTGCCCAAAAGTCAACCAGTACAGGTCTATCTGATTGAAGGACCTGGGATTCAAAATCTCTGTCTTTTACATGTACCAACTTCTCTTCAGACATAATCTATCTCCTATCTCTAATAGATATAAGTTTAAGTCAGACCAAGTTCTATGTCAAGAAACTC
>JALTHG010000018.1 GCA_027004715.1 Deltaproteobacteria bacterium | reverse complement strand
CCTCAAGATTAGATCTCCCGTAGCGTAAGCTCCTAAAGCCCCCTCGGAGAAGACGAGGTTGATAGGTCGGAGGTGTAAGGTTGGCAACAGCCTGAGCTTACCGATACTAATCGGGCGTGCGGCTTGACCATATTTTCTTTGATCAGCATCTTTTGCACATAGCAAGACAGCATGATTCCATATTTATTTATATCTTTTATGTAAATAGTTTTTCGGTGGCGATAGCGAAGAGGAAACACCCGTTCCCATCCCGAACACGGAAGTTAAGCTCTTCAGCGCCGATGGTACTGCCCGAGATAGGGTGGGAGAGTAGGTCACTGCCGGAATATTTCTTGGCTCCCATCTCTGATGGGAGCTTTTTTTATCTCTACCTTCCTGGGGTTAAGTGTAGCCTGAGCCCATGCAATTGTTCACATCTTGGAAATACACCCTTGACAAGTGTTATTCCCAACTGTATATAGCTAGCCATTATATAACTGATCATTTGGTATGGAGACCTGATGCGAGTAAAATGCCTGATATTTTTGATCCTGTCTGTCTCTCTCTCTTCTGCAGCCCTTGCAAAAACGCCATTCAGGCTCAGGACAGACATAAGGTACAGGTGGGAATATGAAGACAACTTCAATCAAAAGTTCTATGGGAAAGATCCCCCTAGAGGTAATGGAGATGATGGATTCCTGTTGCAGAGGATTCGCCTGGTCTTTGACTCCTATCTGCACAGGAATATACATCTCTCAATGGGATTGCAAGACTCCAGGGCCTATGATGTAGCCCTGCCAAATGATGCCTTTTACAACTCCAGGCTGGGGCTTGAGCACAATCCCAATAAAGACTATTGGGAGCCCTTTGATACCTATATTGAGCTAAAAAGGCTCTTTGGCCAAAGACTCAGCCTCAAGATAGGGAGGCAGCGCATAGCCTATGGAGACAAGAGGGTCTTTGGCCCTGGGGAATGGGGAAATACAGGGAGATATGTCTGGGATGCGGCCAGGCTGTCATATAGGTTTGGAGACAACTTTATAGACACCTTCTATGGCAAGAATATCATCCATGACCCCAAAAAGATCAGCCTCGGTCACCGCCACTTCTTTGCATGTATAGCCATCTACAGCCACTTTCTTGTCCCTATAAGGGGAGAGAAGATCTATCTTGAGCCCTTTTGGGTCAGGAAGTACGATCACCACCCAAACTTCAGGGATGAGGGCAGGTCCCTTGGCGACTTTGGGTCTAACTATTATGGCCTGAGGGACTATGCCAGGGTCTTTTCTGGATTTGACTATGACTTCACCTTTGTCTGGCAGACAGGCCACTGGGGTCATGACAACCTGAAGGCCTATGGCTACCACATCCTGCTCGGCTATAGGCTGAAGGCCATTCCTTCGAGGCCCCGGCTCAGCGTAGAGTTTTCCTATGCCTCAGGAGACAACAACCCCAGGGACAGGAAACATGGTACCTTTGACGGGGTCTTTGGTGCCAGAGACAAGATGTATGGCCGAATGAACCTGATGGACTGGAAGAACCTACAGGATATGCAGGTCAATCTGGAGGCCCGACCTCTCAACAGGCTCAGTCTAAAGGCAGAGGTACACAAGTTTTGGCTGGCAGCGAATAGAGATGCCTGGTACCTGAACCAAAAGGTCTATAGAGACAGGACAGGACAGGCAGGGAAAAGGCTTGGCACAGAATTTGATTTAGTAGGAAAATACATCACTCCCTTCAAGGGCCTGGAGGTCCAGTTTGGCTATGGTCACTTCTGGTCTGGGGAATTTGTCAGGAGGATAGCCGACGATGTGGGGGCCAACTGGTGTTTCTTCCAGCTCCACTACCGGTTCTCTGTAAGTCTATAAGGAGTTTGATATGTCTTGGAAAAACAGTGTGTTGCTAATAGTAGTCTCTATCTCTATCCTGACTGCACCTTGTTATGCCAGGACAAGAGAGAGGCCCATCAGGATGGCGGTCGAGTTTGTATCTCATGCCGCATGTGCACATATCGCCAGGTCAAAGGGATGGTACAAAGATGTAGGATTGGATATAGCGTCATTCGATAATTACATCACAGGAATGGCCCTTGCCAGTGCCCTATCGAATAGCAATATCGACGTCGCATATGTATGTCTCATCCCCGCGATAGTTGCCCATGCAAATGGGGGCATAAAGATAAAGGTCGTTGCCGGGACCCACAGATATGGCTATGGGCTTATTGTAAATCCCAAAAAAGTAAAGACCATTCAGGACCTGATGAGGCCTGACATAAGGGTCGCCTGTCCAAGAGAGGGTAGCCCGACCGATGCCATCATGCAGAAAATGATCGACAGGTATCACCTCGATAGAAAAAAATTAGACAGTAAGGTCCTGAGGATGCCGCCACCAAAGGTGTTGTTTGCCTTAGAGACAGGGCAGATTGATGCGGGATTTTGCTGTGAGCAGTTTCCATCAATGGGTGTTGAAAAGGGATTTAAAGAGCTGATCAGCGCAAGAGACCTGTGGCCTGATATGCAGGGCAGTGTATTGATTGTAAAGGATGATTTAATAAAAAGGCATCCAGATATAGTTAAAAAATTAGTTGAGGTTACTAAAAAAGCAACGCTGTATATCCATGCACATCCTCATAAAGCAGCCAAAATAACAGCTCAGGCACTCACAGTTGTGGGCAAAGATGTACTTCCTATTAAGATAAGCAGGGTAGCTGAAAAGCTAAAGATTACACCATCTGCTGTATATAGGGCATTATTTAAACAGATGGAGTGTACTACAGATATCGATACAGATATGGTACAACAAGAGATCGACTATCTCTATAAGTTAGGATACATAAAAAGAAGATTTAGTGCAACTGAGATAGTGGACTTAAGATTTTTAAAATGAGAAAAATTTTAGGTCTTATTCCTATAATTATATTTATTCTGATATGGCAACTGGTGGCAAGAGCGGCAAATAGTGAACTCTTTCCATCATTCACAGAGGTTATTAAAGAGGCTATTTATCTTACTAAAGATGGCATCTTGTTCAAGAATTTCCTTGCAAGTCTATTCAGAGTCTTAATAGGTTTTTCATTAGGTGCTACAATGGGTATTCTTGTTGGCACAATTATGGGATTTAACAGATATATAAACAGTACGCTAAGTCCCATAATAAGTATTATCTATCCCATACCTGCACTTGGATGGCTACCTATCCTTATGCTCTGGATAGGGATAAATGAAATGTTACCTATAACTATAGTATTTATCTGCTCCTTCTTTCCTATCTGTTATAATACCAGTTATGGCATAGAGAGTGTAGACAAAAATTATATCTATGTTGCTCAATCACTTGGTGCATCAAAGATGATGACGCTCTGGAAGGTAGTGTTTCCTCTTGCCTTAGGAAATATCTTTGTAGGCTTGAGGCTTGAGGCAGGCATGGCATGGAGGGTAATTATAGCCGCAGAGATGATAGCCATTCCAACAGGTATCGGCGCCTTGATGATGAGGGCAGAGAGTCTGGTCAGGATGGATGTGATTATAGTCTGCCTTTTAGTGCTTTCGGTCATGACATTCTTGTTTGAGAGATTTTTTTTGTACCTTGAGAAGAAGACCAGGCCCTGGAATCCATGATCGATATAAAGAGCCTGTCTAACTTTATCTTAAAAGATATAGATCTCTCTATAAAAAAAGGAGAACTTTTTGTCCTCCTTGGGCCAAACGGGGCAGGAAAGACTACAATTCTCAATGCAATCACAGGATTTTGTGATTATAAAGGGAATATATATATAGATGGAAAGTCTATAGAAAATATACCTATAAAAGAGAGAGGGATTGGATATGTATTTCAAGATCTGTATCTATTTCCACATATGAAAGTATATGAAAACATTGCCTTTGGTCTAAAAATAAACAAAAAAACTTACAAAACAAGAGTAGATAAATTAATAAGATTACTCAATCTTGAAAGACTTGTTGATAGATATCCCTATAATTTAAGTGGAGGAGAAAAACAAAAAGTTGCACTTGCCAGGGCATTGGCAATAGATCCTAAAATCATATTGATGGATGAACCCCTTAATAAACTAGATTATAATACTGCTAATTATATAAGAGATGAATTTAAAAAAATTCAGAGAACTACAGGTATCACTACTATATATGTTACACATGATTATCTGGAAGCAAGGATATTAGCTGATAGAATTGCTGTATTAAAAGATGGGAAAATCGAACAAATAGGGGAAAAAGAAGATATATTTTATTATCCAAAAACAGGATTTGTGGCTAAATTTGTTGGAATTAATAACATTTTTGAAGGAAATATAATAGAATATAATAACAAAATCGCAAAATTTCTTATAAAGAATAGTAAAATAGTAATAAATATAAAGATTGATTCTGATTTTTCTTACAGGGAATCGTCTCTTTTATGTATACATCCAGAAAAAATTTCATTAAACAGAGAACCAAAAGAAGATAATCATTTTTTGCTAAGTAAGATCATATACATTAAAGATAGAGGTCCACTATTAGATATTAAAGTGCATATTAAAGAACTAGATTTTGATATAATATTAGCAAAAGCTGCTTTTTCTTTAGAAAATAGATATGTATGTTTCTCATCAAATGTTCCATATCTTATTCAGACTACATAATTGGGATTGAAATGTATACAAAACTACAGAAAACACTAAGCAATTTGGCTGAAGAAAATAATTTAATAGAAACTGATATTAATATTATTGCCAAAATTCTTACCCCTAAAGAGGCCATAGGTGAACCTGAGAGACCAGATTTTCCCCTACTTAAGGGCAAAGAATCTCTGATCCAGGCAGATTTTGATGGGGCATCAGGGCAGGCCTTTACAGACACCCCAAGGAATTTTAGGGGCAAGATCAAAGACATATTGGACTTAGAACTGACAGACAATGGTAATCGCGCCCTCTTTACTGCTGCTCTAAACGCCGTTATGCGATCTCTAGGCAGAGTAGATCGGACTATTCACTGCAAGGACAAAGGCCCAGAGTTATGTGCCAATGAGATGGCCAGGACTATAATTGATAGATATGGCACCTGTATCAGGATAGGGATTGTTGGGTTTCAACCTGCTATAATAGAAAACTTTTGTAAGAGACTGCCTCTTAAAAATATAAGAATAACAGACCTGGACAGAGATAACATCAACAAAATAAGATATGGTCTGCCTATATGGGACGGGAATAAAAAGGTGGAAAGGCTCTTTGAGAACTCAGACGTCGTTTTGGCCACCAGTTCAACGGTCGTAAATGGTACCATGCCCCGACTGATCTCTCTTGCTGAAAGGTATAAGAGGCCAATCTACTTTTATGGCATAACAGGTGCCGGGCCTGCCGAGATCCTGGGCCTAAAGAGGCTATGTTTCAGGTCCTCTTAATGAATAAAAGTAACTGTTCACGTCGCCGCCAGGGGAGTTGGACAGTTACCAATAAGGATAACGTAGTTATTTATATACCCGGCCACCTAAATATCTGTGCAGAAATTTTTCCATAGTTCTATAGAAATCAAAGCGGTTCTCTTCGTTGTGGAAGCCATGGCCTTCGTTGTCTTTGACCATGTATATGACAGGAATACCTCTCTTTCTCAAGGCTGCCACCATCTGATCTGATTCTGCCTTATTTACCCTTGGGTCATTTGCCCCCTGGGCAATAAATAGAGGTGCCTTGATCCGGTCAACATGAAACAGGGGGGAGATCTCCCTTAGGAGTCTCTTATCCCTTACTGGATCACCAATCATCTGATAGAGTACCTGGCGATCCAGTTCCCAATAAGGCGGAATCGTCTTTAAGAGCAAAAAGATATTAGAGACACCCACATAATCTATGCCACAGGCATAGAGGTCTGGAGTAAACGCAAGCCCTGCCAGAGCGGCATAACCGCCATAAGAGGCACCATAGATCCCAACTCGTTTTGGATCTACAATGCCTTTATGGATTAGGTACTTCACTCCATAGGTAATATCGTCCTGCATCTTTCTGCCCCACTGTTTGAACCCTGCCTCCCAGAACTTCTTGCCATATCCAGTAGATCCCCTGAAGTTCATCTGCAAAACCGCATAGCCACGGTTGGCCAGGAACTGTACCTCAGGATCAAAACCCCATACGTCTCGTGCCCATGGTCCACCATGTGGATTGACGACAAGGGGCAGATCTTTTGCTTCTATGCCCTTTGGTAAGGTCAGATAGCCATGGATAGTCAGGCCATCTACAGACATATACTTAATCGGCCTCATATCTGCCATATATCTCTCTTTGAGCCATGGCGACACATCTATCAGCTTTCTAAACCTATTAGCTTTCATATCGTAATAGTAATAGGCACCCATTGACTTATCGCTAAAGGTACGCACCAAGACCTTGTCTTCATTTTTGTTCATGCCTGTTACAACTACTTCGTATCCTGGAAGGCGCTGCTCAAGATAGTCCTGCAGATCTTTACGTTTTTTGTCAAAGAAATAGTAGTGGAGCCTATCTGTTGTATATGTCACACCTGTTATTACCTTACGCTTCTTTGATCTCAGTAGGTTATATACATCGACTTGAGGATTTTCATAGATAGTCTTTAGTTCTCTATTCTTATGGGGATCATATTCTACAATAGCGCACTTATCACGACCAATATTAGAGGAGAGATAGATATATTTGTTATCAAAACTAAAAAATAGAGGATCTACTGTATCTCTGAAGTCCCTGGTCAATATGACTCGGAATTTGTCTGATTCTCTGTCACGATATAGAATTCTACTTTTTGTACCATCTGAAGTTACTGCTATACGCAGTCTTCCCTTGTTGTCTGTAAGCCAGCCATCAATATCGCCTGGATTTTTGGCAATCATCTTCATGTTACCAGTATTGATATCAATGCGATAGGCATCAAAGATACGTCTACAGCGCCTATTCATCCCTATGATCATTTCTCTGTCATTATCTTCCAGCCTGTCGATAATTTCGACCCTTACTCCCCTAAAAGGCGTTAGATCCTTCAGATCTTTGCCATCTATATCTACGGCATAGAGCCTGAAATTTTCATCACCGCCTTTGTCCTGTACAAAGGCAATGCGATGGTTGTTTGCCCAGAAATAGCCTGCTATATCTCTCTTTGTTGCATTGGTAATGCGGGTAGCCTTCCTCTCGCCAATCCTTTGGACATAGACATTCATTCTGTCTTTCCATGGTCCCATAAAGGCAAGGTATTTACCATTGGGTGAGAGTTGAAAGGCCACCTTTTCAGGATTCCTGAAAAAGGCCTTCATGGGGATAAGTGGTGGTAATCCTATACTTCCCTCGGCTTTATACGCATCTAAGGGACCAAAGATCAGAAAAAATAGAAGGACTATTAAAAGAATCTTTTTCATAGTGCTTGAATATTGCATGAAAGTGGATAGTTTAGGCCCTGTATCCAAAAGATAAGGGTAGATTCTAGCAGAAATTCTCTGCTCACATTGCAGGCCAATAAACCTTCTGCCCTGTCGAGCCATTGACTGTACTCGACCAGGTCTTGGAGGCCAAAAAGATACGAGAGTCTTTCCAAGAGGACCTGATGGTCAGAATTGATAACTGGAGGACCTATTGATTTTCTCTCGCCTCTTCCCTTAAGTACTATCATGTCTCTGACCAGGCTACGGATTAGCCTCACAACAATAAGGACATCGTCTCGATCTCCTGACATCTCCTTTGATAAGATAAAGAGCATGGGAATCGCCTTTTCTTTCTGAGTCCCCAAAAATCGAAACAGTCTCTCCCGTATCGATAGGACATTGCGTTCCACTAACTCCCTGGCCTGTGATATGCTCCCTTCTGAGAGATAGGCCAGAAAGTGCTCTGATCCGCAGGGACATAGCCCCTGTTTTTTAATGATCTCTATGAGCTCTGCAGGCCTGAGAGGACTACAGTGCAACACCTGACAACGTGAAACAATGGTAGACAAAAGGACCCTTACTGAGGTAGCAGTGAGGATCAGGTATGTCCCAGCAGGGGGCTCTTCCAGGGTCTTTAAGAAGGCATTTGCTGCTGAAGGGTTCATCTTCTGGGCATCAAATATAAGGCACACCCTGCGTAAGGCCTCTAAGGGAGAAAATGCCAGAGATCTCTGTAAGTCTCGGATCTGGTCTATCTTGATCATTGCCCCATTTGCCTCTATACACTCAAGGTCAGGGTGAACCTGGTGTCTGAATTTAGTGCATCCCCTACAGATACCACAGGGCCTGGGGACTGCTCCTTCAAGATCAGGAGATTCGCAGAGGAGCAGCTTTGCAATGGAAAGGGCCAGGGCCCTGGTCTCCCCAGGAGGACCTATTAATAGATAGGCATGGGCCAAAAGGCCTTTCTTTAAGACACGCCCAAAGATGCGGATGATCCCTTCCTGACCTGATGTGCCAGGCAGTACCCCTCTGCTCACTCCTTCTTCCCTCCAGACCACAGAGTGGGTTGGAGATCCGGCCCTTTCTTTGTCTCGATATCTGATGCCCTCTCCTGTTTAGAAAGGTCTTCCTTCATGTCTTCTGGGCCATGGAGATAAAAATAGCGTCCAAACAGCCTCTGATACTCGGTCCAGCCTGTCCCATGGATATCCCTCTTCAGCCTCCCCAGATAGTTCAGCTTGGCATCCAGGTCATCTATCATGTTGAGCACCACGGCCTCCTCTATCATAGGGAGTACAGGTGCACCAAATTCCATCTGGCCGTGGTGACTGAGCACCAGGTGCTTTAGGGCAATTATCTGTGGAGATGAGGCATCTATACCAAGTCTTGCTACAAATCTATCTATAATAGTGGTACCCAAGACCACATGACCCAGGAGTCTGCCCACGTCTGTATAGTCTATTGGTGGCCTGGAATAGCTGAACTCGTATATCTTCCCTATGTCGTGGACCAAGGCACCTGACACAAGCAGGTCTCGATCGAGCTGTAGATAGAGCCTGCAGACAGAATCTGCCAGCCTTGCTACTGAGAGGGTATGTTCCAATAGACCTCCGATATATGCGTGGTGCATCCTCTTTCCTGCTGGTGCCAGTCTGAAGGCCTTACTGATTCTCTGGTCTCTGAATATCTCCTCTAACAGGCGTCTAAACACACTAGACCTGATTCCCCTGATATATGAATTAAGCTCTGACCAGAGTTCCTCTGTATCTGCCTGCACAACAGGCAAAAATAGGCCTGGGTCTAAGTCTTTATCCCTCACTGGCTCCAGGTGAGTGATCTTTAGTTGGACAGCATCTCTAAATCTCTGGGCCTCTGCCTTTATCCAGACATAGTCACTTTGGCCAAATACACGATCAATCCTCTTGACCCTATCCCAGATCCTGCCCTCTAGCTCACCAGTCCGATCGACAAGGGTAATGGCCAGATATGGATCCCCATTTCTTGTCTCGAGCATCTGTTTCGATTTGATGCAAAAGAGACCTTCCACCACTGTCCCAGGCACGATCTCTGATATAAAGATACCTTTTTTCAAGGCAGTTCATTCCTTCTGATAGCCATGTGCAATTGGGTACCTGCGACCATAGCCAAATGCCCTGCTGGTGACCCGTGGCCCTAGAGGGGCCTGATGACGTTTGTATTCACTGCGATCTACCATATGTACAGTCCTGTATACTATCTCTGGATCAAAACCCTCTGCGATTATCTGGTCAGGCGATACATTCTGTTCCAGGTATCTCCTCAATATATCATCCAGGAGGTCATAGGGTGGGAGGTCATCCTGGTCTCTTTGTCCAGGTCTCAGCTCTGCAGAAGGTGGCTTTGTCAAGATCCGTTCAGGGATTATTTCTCTCTCTGAGTTAATATATCTGGCTACTTCATAGACCATTGTCTTGGGCAGGTCTGAGATAAGTGCAAAGCCCCCACTCAGGTCTCCGTAGAGAGTACAGTACCCCACGGCAAGCTCTGTCTTGTTACCAGTAGACAGTACCAGATAGCCAAACTTGTTGGATAGGGCCATGAGTAGATTGCCACGGATCCTTGCCTGTATGTTTTCTTCTGCAACATCTGGCTCTCTCGCAGAAAAGACCACTTTAAGCCTCTCCAGATAGGCATCAAAGATATTAGATATGGGTAATGTGACAGACCTAATCCCCAGATTTTGCACCAGGGCCTCTGCATCCTCTATACTCTGTCTTGAGGTATAGGGAGACGGCATGAGGACTCCCAGGACACCCTCTGGTCCTAAGGCCTGTGCGGCAATAACCGCAGTCAGAGATGAATCTACTCCACCACTCAGTCCTAATACCACCTCATTGAGACCACATCTGGATGTATAGTCTCTTAGGCCCAGCTTCAGTGCCTTTACTACGGCCTCTTCCCTTGATCTGGATACAGGATGCATTTCACCCTTCATGCCATCTGTATCGATCGTCACCAGGTCTTCTGAAAAGTCTTTTGCCCGGGCAATCAGCCTCCCTGCAGGGTCTACGGCCATGCTGCCCCCATCAAATATCACACAGTCCTGACCCCCTACTGCATTGACGTAGAGAAATGGTCTGTGATATTTGGTGGCATGGTGCCTCAAGATGTGATAGCGGTGGCTGGCCTTCTCTGTATCAAATGGAGAGGCATTTATGGTGATAAAGATGTCTGTCCCCATTTCTGCCAATTCATGTACTGGGTTCACTGGATAGCTGTGTTCAGGAAAGAGGTCCGCATCGTTCCAGATATCCTCACATATAGTAATGCCTAAAAGGAGGCCATTGAAAGAGACAGGCACGCTCTTGCTACCTGGCTCAAAATATCTGGTCTCATCAAAGATGTCATAGCTGGGCAGGAGCCTCTTATATACCCTGGCCAGGACCTTCCCATCTTCAAACAGGATAGCCGTATTGTGTATGGGTTTCCCAGGGCCATTTATATTCTTGGCTACATAGCCACACAGCACTGCAATCCCCTTTACCCTGGATATCAGACGCTCCATGGCCTGCAGGTTGTCTTCTACAAACTCTCTGCGCTCTAAGAGGTCCAGCGGGGGATAGCCGCATACTGCAAGTTCAGGGAATGCCACCAGATCACACCCTGCCTCCATGGCCTTATGAGAAAGAGAGACCATCCGGGCTATATTATAGTCAAAGTCCCCTATAGTGGGATTAAATTGTGCCAGGGCTATCTTCATTGGTCTCTATATCCCCTTTTGACTCTTCCTCACAACTGCCTGCAACTCCTCATCCAGATCTGGAGGCAGACCTTCTATCCTCACGTCCAGAAAGCCCCTAACTATAGTGGATGTGGCATCCTCTTCACTGAGGCCCCTGGCCATGAGGTACTCTATCTCTTCCTGGGCAATCCTGCCTATAGCTGCCTCGTGGGACATGTCTACATCTGCCACATGTGCCTCCAGCTCCGGGATAGAGTGAATCATGCCATGGTCTGCCAGTATCAGGCCCTGGCATTCAAGGTGTGCCTTTATCTCAGGGGCAAGGCCTATAAGATGTCCCCTCGCCACCACGTGGCCGCCATAGGATATAGTCCTTGATATTATCTCTGCTCTGGTCCCAGGGGCCTCAAGTATGACCCTGGCACCTGTATCTATATCCGAGCCATCAGGGGCCACGATGACCGAGTTGAAACGTGCAAGGGCATTGGGACCGGCAAGTATAGCAGATGGAAACATCTGGATAGACCTGACCCCCTTAAGGGATATGTAGTTGGAGAGAAAGGTACCTCCTTCCTCTACCCTGATGCCTGTTCGGGGCCTTGCGTAGACGTTCTTACCCCAGTTATGGATCATGGTAAAGACCAGCCTTGCCCCCTTTTTGACATAGAATTCCGATACCCCTATATGTAATCCTGATGTCAGGTGTGGATGGGTGGCACAGCCAGTAATGACATGGAGTTCTGAACCTTCCTCTGCTATCACTATGTTATGGACGCGCTGGGCCACATTTTCGTTTCTGATATAGAGACCGGCCTGGACGGGATAGGCGACCTTTTCACCAGGGAGGACGCGCATGAAGTAGCCATTGTCGAGCCCCTGATCGGCTTCCCTGGTAAAGGCATCCTTCCCTGTGGGAATCAGTCTCCACCAGTAGTCCTTGAGTCCATCATATTTTTTGAGTGCCTCTGTGATGGGTAGGAGTTCTATGCCCTGGACATGGCAGTCAGACCTCTGGACAGTGCAGTTTGTCTGCATAAAGGAACCTGCCCTGCCTGAACCGGAGAGATCGATCCCGGACTGCCTGAGCCTCTTGATCTCTGCCTCATCAAACTCCCCTATATCTTCTGTTTCCTCTAGCTCTGAGGCAGGCCTGAAGGTCTTCAACAGGTCTTCGTCGCTGGGGCCCTTCCTGTCATCGTAGTTATAGTTCTCAGATGAATTGTTCATATCCTAAATCTCAGTCGTAGAGATGGCATTTGACACATTCCTCATAGCCATGTCTCTGGATCCTCTCAAATATATCAAGGGGATTCCCCTGACAATACATCTGTCCATCCATCATGACATGACCCTTGTCAGCAGTCACGTAATTGAGTATGAATCCAGTATGGGTAATTATCAGACCAGACCTCTGACGGTCCCTGGGCAGGTCTTTCTGTAACAGTCTGCGGATCATCTCACGTATTACATTCAGGTTTTCTGCATCTACGCCAGACTCTGGTTCATCAAGAAGGATCAGGTCAGGACCCTGGGCCAGGAGCTGGAGCAACTCTGATTTCTTGATCTCGCCCCCGGAAAAACCGAGGTTCACTTCCCTCTCTAAAAAGCGTCCAAAGTTATAGGCAGCGGCCAATTGACTCCCTACATCAGGATCCTTGCCGTATAAGGCCAGCAAATCCCTGAGTCTCACCCCCTTTAAGGTGGGAGGACGCTGGAAAGACAGCCCAAGTCCCATCCTGGCCCTTTCGTTAACTGGCATACGGGTGATGTCCTTTCCCTTAAAAATGATGCGTCCATACCTGACTCTGTAATCAGAGAAACCCATCAAGGTCATGAGCAAACTGGTCTTTCCTGAACCATTTTTACCAAATAGACAGTGGATCTCGCCCTTCCCTATCTGTAGATTAATCCCCTTGAGGACCTCACGGCCCTGGACCTCAACCCAGAGATCTTCTACCTGTAACATAAGGTGCCTCCCTGGCAGTCTGCCTGAGCTCCTCTAAACACGCATGTGGGTTACATCTGATGTCTATAGTTATAAAGACAGACAGCAATGCCGAATAATAGGATAGGAATATAAAAGGTATGCCCTAAATTTACAAGGAGAGCTCGACTTCTGTTGTACCTGCAGGTCCCCGGCCGGCGATAGGAACGGTTCAACAGGAAGAGGTGTGAGGGCCTACAAGGTATTCGACTTGATCAACGCCAGAAAGGTGAAATGATGAAACAAAAAGAGCCAAAGAGAGTCTCTTTAGGTATTGAGTCTGAACATTACCTTGATGTTGCCATAGGTACGCGACTGCTTATTGATTTTGAAGGGTTAAGTGGAAAGCTTAAGAGTGTTCTACTTGGAGTTGATCCAGGCAGGTATCTAATTATGCGCATCCCGATTACGGCTGGGATTCTAAGGATATTATACGATAATAGTAGGGTAGTAGTTCGATTTGAATGCTTTGGCACCATATACGGGTTTAGGAGTCATGTCCTGGCTTACCTTATTAAGGGGCCAATCCAGGTCCTATTTGTATCTTATCCAAAGTTTGTTGAATTATTAGAAATGAGGGAGTCCCAAAGGATAAATTGCTTTCTCCCATCCAAAATTAAGATTGCCAAGGGGCTTGTTGACAGTGATCTGGCTGATGGTGAAATAAGTGATTTCAAGGAATTCCAGGGAATAATTCAGGATATTAGCTGGGGGGGATGCAGGTATTCTACCGATGTCTCATTTACAGATAAAATCCCAAAGATCTTAATAGGATATAATGTCACTTTAAATTTTAAATTACCTGGAGAATCGGGCACCCAAACCATTTCAGGGTGCGTGCGAAATGTGTATAAAGATAGTGAAAGAATAGATTTAGGCATAGAATTTGACAGGTCAGATACTGAGACATTAGAAAAGATAAAGAGTTATATAACACAGATTTTGAATCTCGATTTTTTTAAAAAGTCTAAGTAGGAGTCTATATGTAACTGTTCACATCCCAGGAGGGACGTGAACAGTTAGTCTGGATCAATGCCCGGGCCCTGCTGTCAACTCATGGATCACCTTCAGCAGGTCTTTCATCTTATAGGGCTTTGCCACAA
>JALTHG010000017.1 GCA_027004715.1 Deltaproteobacteria bacterium | reverse complement strand
CCGGGAGAGGGATCTGGATTTTGTACTATTGGGAATTTGAGCCCCTGAAGCTGCCTCTCTTCTTGATTTGACAACTCCCCTTGCATCAGTCCCTGAAGCCTTGACCAGGGCCAGGCCTTGAGTCTCTTTAGTTGAAATTCTTTTGCCCCTCTGAGTCCCCTCCTGGCCCACCATGGTACTGTCCCGCAAAACGCCACGTCTTCAGGGACAAATGCCACTGGTCTCCCAGCCCACCTGGCAGTCACGAGCCTCTGCCATGGGCAGGAGACAGATACAGAAGGGACCTCCTTCTCTTTATGGCCGGTCTCTGCCCCAGTGTCCTCCCTCTCTTGTTTAATCTCAGGTACAGAGAGGCCGTAATCTCCACCCAGTGCCTCAGTTAAGGCCCTCTTTTGCCCTTCAAGCCTCTCTCTGATTTTCTGTTGGAGACTATATATCTTCTCCATCTCTGGAACCCGGGCAAAGAGGTCTTCGAGTAGTGAAATCTGATCTATACACTCACCCAGGGCCTGTATGTGGGAGCCTACAGTACTGATCAGCAGGTCTTCATGCACTGGCTGCTCCTGTAATACATCTTCAATCTCTAATTCATCTGGTCCTTCACTGAGCTCTCCATCTGACCCTTCCCTGTCCTCCTGATCTCCTTCCTCTTCGAGCTCTAATCCCCCATCTAATTCCCAAAAATCAGTACCAGTGCCCTCTGCACCCGGTTCTTTGATATCTGAAGGTCCAATTTCCTCTGGGTCTTTTAAGACCTTCTGGTCTGCCCTGTCTTGAGGCACTTCTATTGGCCTATTGGTTAGAGGATTTATCTCTATCTGCCATGAGGCATCAAAGAGTCTGTCAATAGCGACCTCTACCTCTTTAATGAAGCCTTTGGGATCAGGCCCTTTATCTATCAGATCTACAGCCATTGTGTCCTCATGAAAAGTGTCTGGCCACTATATAGCGAATGGTCTTCTTGCTTATCTCTTTTAAGGTCTCAAAGACCCCTATGCCCTTTATAGCTGATGCCTCAAAGGCCCTGGTCTCAAGCTCTCTATTCAGGTCCATCTCGAGCTCTTCCAGGGTCAGTGTCGGTATAGATAGTGGCACCAGGTCTCTCTTATTGTATTGAAGGACTACAGGGATTTCTCTTAGAGTTGTATTGAGCTCGATGAGATTACGACGCAGGTTTTGGAGACTCTCTATATTTTTGGCCCGACGTACCTTAAGGGAGTCAGCGACAAAGACCAGACCATCTACACCCTTGAGGACCAGTTTTCTGGTGGCCTCGTATATGACCAGACCGGGTACAGTATAGAGCTGGATCCTCACATTAAAGCCCTTAATTCTACCCAGATTTAGAGAAAGGAGCTCAAAAAAGAGCGTCTGGTCCCCTTTTGTGTTGATAGTAAGCATCTTCCCCCGGACATGACTGTCTATGGCATTATAGATATAGATCAGATTGGTAGTCTTCCCGCATCGGCCTGGGCCATAGTAGACTATCTTGCAGTGCACTTCTCTTTTGGTGAGATTTATAAATGCCATAAGAATCAGCTACAAAACTCTGTATCTTCACAAAAACTTG
>JALTHG010000016.1 GCA_027004715.1 Deltaproteobacteria bacterium | reverse complement strand
TATGCTTGGTTACTATGTATATCTGGTGGAAAAAAAGGCCTCTATCGGGGGCTTTATGGCCAAGTTAGACAAGACCTTCCCGACCAACGACTGCTCCTTGTGAATACTGGCGCCGAAGTTGGTTGAGGCCGGTCGGTCTCCAAACATAGAAATCATAACAAATGCCCAATTGAAGGCCCTGGATGGAAAAGCAGGACAGTTTGTGGCACAGGTGCACCAAAAACCTCGCTATATAGATGAAGATATATGCACGGGCTGTGGGACCTGTACCATGTATTGTCCCAGGCCGACTGTAGATATCTATAATGAGAGACTGGACATAACCCGTTGCCCTCACATAGACTATCCCCAGGCCGTCCCAGCTGCCCACTATATAGACGCCGAGGCCTGTCTCAGGCTAAACTACGAGACATGTAACCTGTGTTCCCAGACGTGTATGGCCCATGCCATAAATTTTGATCAGAAGCCAAGGGACCTCAGTCTGGATGTAGGTAGCGTGGTTTTGGCTCCTGGTTTTGGCAGGATAGACCCATCAGTCCTGGAGAGGTTTGGATATGGGCGTTTCCCCGATGTGGTCACCAGCCTGGAGTTTGAACGGCTGTCCTGTGCATCAGGTCCAACTGAGGGCCATATAGTCCGTATCTCCGACGAAAGGCCTCCAAAAAAGATTGCATTCCTACAGTGTGTGGGCTCCAGGGATGAGACATGCGGAAATGGCTATTGCTCTTCGGTCTGTTGTATGTATGCCATAAAAGAGGCCTCGCTTGCAAAAGAGCATGACCCGGACCTGGAGATCACGTTGTTTTTTATAGATATCCGGACCCATGGCAAGGGCTTTGATGCCTCCAGGGAACGGGCTGAGGCCAAATATGAACTCAGGATAGTAAGGGCCAGACCCAGGTTAAATGGGCAGGTAGATGGGCAGCTTGTACTTAAGTGGGCTACAGAGGATGGAGAGTCTCATTCTGGACTCTTTGATATGGTGGTCCTTTCAGTAGGACTCAATGCCCCTGAGGATGCAAAAGAGATAGCAGAGGTCACTGGGATAGGACTAAACAGATATGGATTCTGTCAGACCTCTCCAGTACTACCCCTTGCGGCCAGTCGCGATGGTGTCTATGTGGCAGGGGCCTTTCAGGGCCCAAAGGACGTCCCAGAGAGTGTCACCCAGGCATCTGGTGCAGCGGCTATGGCCTCAGAGCTCCTGCCAGAAGCCCGCGATACACGCACTGTCAGCATCTCTTACCCGGAAGAGGACACAGACCTTGAGGCCGGCGGGCCAAGGATCGGTGTCTTTGTCTGTCACTGTGGGACAAATATAGCAGGTGTTGTGGATGTAGAGGCAGTCAGGGACTATGCGGCTACCCTCCCGGACGTGGTCTACTCTGAGGCCCCTATGTATGCCTGTTCTCAGGACTCTCTAAAGGGAATAGCCGAGAAGATAAAAGAATATCGTCTCAATCGTATTGTTGTTGCCGCATGTTCTCCACGCACCCATGAACCCCTCTTCCAGGAGACCTTGAAGTCTGTTGGTCTGAACCCAGCCCTCTTTGAGATGGCCAATATCAGAAATCAGTGTTCTTGGGTCCATGCACAGACACCAGAGGCCGCAACTGAAAAGGCAAAGGACCTGGTCCGTATGGCAGTGGCCAAGGCCAGGCTCCTGGAACCCCTTGAACAGCCGAGTGTGAACGTGACCCCTGTGGCCCTGGTGATAGGCGGTGGGGCAGCAGGCATGACAGCGGCACTCAGTATAGCAGATCAGGGTTTTGACTGCGTCTTACTGGAAAAGACCGATCGGCTTGGTGGCAATCTGAGACGGCTCACATGGACTATAGATGGCAGAAGGGCATCAGAGGTCCTGAATGACCTTATAGATAGGGTAAACAGACACCCCAGGATACAGGTATTTTTGAATGCCCAACTGGAGAAGCTCTCTGGTTTTGTGGGTAACTTTGTCTCCACCATCAAGATAGGGGGTCAGGACCAGCTAGTAAATCACGGTGTAATAATCATCGCCACTGGAGGCAGAGAGTACAGGCCCACCAAGTTCTATCAATATGGCAAAGACAAGAGGGTTATGACCCAGCTTGAGCTGGAAGGGGCCCTGGCCAGGGGGACAGATATCTTAAGGCATATAGATACTGTCGTCATGATCCAGTGTGTGGGCAGCCGTGGACAGGATCTGAGTTACTGCAGCCGCCTGTGTTGCAGTCAGGCCGTCAAGAATGCCATAAAGCTCAAGGAGCTAAAACCAGGGATCCGTATCTTCTGTCTCTATAGGGACGTACGTACCTTTGGCTTTGCAGAAGATATCTACAGAGAGGCCAGAAAGAGAGGTGTTATATTTATAAGATATGAACCTGAGCGCAGGCCAGAGCTGATAAAAAATGGACAGGGATTAAGGGTCCGTGTCTTTGAACGTATCCTGGGAAAAGACCTCGATATCCCTACAGACCTCCTGGTCCTTTCAGTCGGTGTTGCACCAGGGGACAACGAGTCTCTTGCCAGGATCATAAAGGCCCCTCTGACTGAAGAGGGTTTCTTTCTCGAGGCCCACGCAAAGCTGAGGCCAGTTGAGCTGGCCGTAGAGGGTATATATCTCTGTGGACTGGCCCATTGGCCCAAGCCCCTTGGCGAATCGATCGCCCAGGCAAAGGCGGCCGCAGCAAAGGCGGCCATACCTCTGGCAAGGGGGAAGGTGGCAGTCACTCCCATAGTCTCCAGAGTGGACAAAGACCTATGCATTGGTTGCGGAATCTGTGAGAGCCTGTGTCCATTCAATGCCATTCATCTTGTCAAGGTGAATAAGCGCCGTAAGGCAGAGACCATAACTGCATCCTGTAAGGGCTGTGGGATATGTGCTGCTCACTGTCCGGTCCTTGCCATCAGTATGGGTGGGTTTACAGACAATGAGATCATGGCCCAGATCCATGCATTTGCAGGAAAAGAGGAGGCTTAAAGGAGAAGAATATGGCCGCAGAGGACTTTAATCCGCGCATATTGGGGTTCCTGTGTCACTGGTGTTGTTATAGTGCAGCCGATGCAGCAGGGGTCTCCAGATATCAGTACCCCAGCAATATACGGGTGATCAGGGTTATGTGCACGGGCAGGATAGACCTTAGATTTATTTTAGAGGCCTTTAAATCTGGTGCTGATGGTGTTTTCACTGGTGGGTGACACCTTGGAGAGTGCCATTACCAGTCTGGTAATTACGAGGCAATGGTTATAGCAGAGACCTGCCGTCAGGCACTGAAGGACATGGGGATCAATCCCGATCGCCTGGCCCTTGAATGGGTCTCGGCGGCTGAGGCTCCAAGATTTACAGAACTTATCACGGGCTTTGTATCAAAGATCAAGTCCCTGGGTCCTCTGGGGAGCGGTGATGGGGAAGGTGGAAAAGACATAGTTCAAGGATATCTGATGGACGGAGTCAAGGCCGCCTCAGCACGAAAGGTGCGCATTGCTCTAGGTAAATTGGCAAAAAATACGCATAAATCAGGTAACTACGATACCCAGACCATTTCGACAAGAGTGGCCAAGGAGGTCTTGCCTGCCTTTCAACAGGAGAGAGTCTCTCAGCAAAAGAAGGCCAAAGAGGCCAGAGAAGAGGCATATAAGATCCTGGAGGTCCTTCCCAGAAGGTGTGCCAAGCACCTGTCAAATGGGCCATGTGGTGGGTCTGTAGGAGGCAGGTGTGAGGCCGATCCCAAGATGCCTTGCATCTGGCAGAAGATCTATGAGAGATTGATCAGCCTGAAACAGGAACAACTACTTAGAGAAATTATGCCCATGCGTGACTGGAGAGTGGCTGATCGTAGCAGACGACACCGCAGAGAAAGGGAGGAGTCAGCGTTGTGATAGTAGGAAGCCATCTGGAACAGATCTTAACTTCTGGCCAGTTTGCTGTAACTGGAGAGCTTGGACCTCCAAAGAATGGAGATTATGAGATAGTCCACAAGAAGGCCCGGATTCTCAAGGCTAATGTAGATGCAGCCAATATAACCGACTGTCAGACGGCCATAGTGCGGATGTCAAGTCTGACTGCCAGCCTTATTGCACTGTCAGAGGGCGTGGAACCAGTGATGCAGATGACCTGCAGAGACAGGAATCGCATCAGCATACAGTCAGATATCCTGGGGGCCTCGGCACTTGGCGTCAGGAATTTATTGTGTCTCACCGGAGATCACCAGAAATTTGGAAACCATCCAGGGGCAAAGGGGGTCTTTGACATGGACTCCATGCAGCTCCTGTGTATGGTAAGGGCCATGCGGGATGACAAGAAGTTCCAGTGTGGTGAAGAGATCAAGGGCCATGAGCCCCGGCTCTTTCTAGGTGCAGCGGCGAATCCCTTTGCCGATCCCTTTGAATACAGGCCCATAAGACTGGCCAAAAAGGTAGATGCCGGGGCCAGTTTTATACAGACACAGATTGTCTATAACGTAGAGAAATTTGCCCGCTTCATGGAGATGGTGAGAGATCTGGGTCTCCATGAAAGGGTCTATATCCTTGCGGGGGTGACTCCGCCAAAGTCCCTGGGAATGGCCCGGTATATGAAAAAATTTGTACCAGGTCTTGATGTCACAGATGACGTCATAGAACGCTTGAAGGGCGCAAAGGATCCAAAGGAAGAGGGCATCAATATCTGTGTAGATATAATAAATCAGGTCCGGGAGATACCAGGTGTAGCCGGGGTCCATGTGATGGCCATTGGCTGGGAAGAGGCAGTCCCTGAGATAGTGTCCAGGGCTGGTCTACTCCCAAGACCAGAGGCAAAGGACATAGAGCCAGTGCTCAGGGGCCCAGAATCTATAGAATTGATGCTGTCTGCAGCAAGAGAGGAGTCAAGGGCAGAGGCAGAGAAGGAGATTGAGCAGGCCAGGGCAGAGGCCCAGGCATCGAGGGACCAGTTGATAGAGGAGAGAGAAAAGGTAGCATCAGAGACCTCTGAGCTAAAGAGACGCTTAAAAGAGGCAGAAGGGGCAGTCAGTCAGAGGGATGTACAGATAGGGTCTCTTACTAAGGAAATGGCAGAG
>JALTHG010000015.1 GCA_027004715.1 Deltaproteobacteria bacterium | reverse complement strand
ACTGGTCTGGGGGGTCTGGCTGAGGCCATGGATATAGCCTGGTCGGCCCCTTATGTAGATATCCCAAATTTCCCAAGGTCCACTGCACCTGAGCATGCAGGGAGACTCCTTGTGGGAGAGATCGGAGATGCCAGGGTGGCCCTCTTCCAGGGACGATTCCATTTCTATGAAGGCTATACGGCCAGGGAGATTACATTTCCAATCAGGGTGATGGCCAATCTGGGGGCAAGGGTGCTGATTGGCTGCAATGCAGCAGGTGGCCTCAATCTGGGATTTAGCTCAGGTGACCTGATGCTGATCACAGATCACATAAATCTGATCCCTGACAATCCCCTGCGTGGACCCAATATAGACCAATGGGGTCTGAGGTTCCCTGACCTTTCAGAGGCCTATTCTGTCTCCCTCAGAAAAAAGATTGTCCAGGTGGCCAGCGGCCTGGGTATGACCCTGAGAGAAGGTATATTTGTGGCAGTCCCAGGTCCCAGCCTGGAGACCCCTGCAGAGACCAGATTTCTCAGGATGATTGGCGCAGATGCCGTGGCCATGTCCCTGGTGCCAGAGGTAATAGTCGCCGTACATGCAGGCATGGAGGTCCTGGGGATCTCTGTCATTGCAAATGTAAACGACCCGGACAACTTCCAGCCCATCCTGATAGAGGATGTCATAGCCAGGGCCCAGGAGGCAGGGCACCGCCTTGAGCGCCTCCTGGTGGCATTTTTAAGGGAGTCCCTTGAGTGGAATCAGTAGACTATTTGATCAGTGGTGAGGTCCTTATATCCAGTCCGGATGTTGACCCGATCCCCAGGGGGGCCGTTGCCATAAGGGGTGATACCATAGTTGCAGCAGGTCCTCTGTCTGAGCTTGTAAGGAGATTTGTGGCACAGAGGACCATAGACAGGCCAGCAGGGCTCATACTCCCAGGGCTCATAAACGCACATACCCATGCGGCCATGGTCCTCTTCAGGGGACTGGCCGACGACCTGCCTCTCAAGACATGGCTGGAAGACCACATATTCCCTGCAGAGGCCAGGCTGACCCCGGAACTCGTGCGCCTTGGCACAGAGCTCGCGTGTGCAGAGATGATCCGGTGTGGGACCACAGGCCTTGTAGACATGTACCTGTTTGAGGACACGGTTGCCTCAGTAATCGACCGGGTAGGTCTCAGGGCCTGGCTTGGAGAGGGGATATTTGATTTTCCTTCACCTGCCTTTTCCTCTGGAGAAGAGGCCCTTAGAGAGACAGAGCGCATGATGGAAAAATGGAGAGGACACCCAAGAATTACTATAACTGTAGATCCCCACACGCCCTATACCTGCAGGCCTGAACTGCTTCGGCGTTCACTGGAGGTAGCAGAGGCCAATGATGCACTGATAGTGATCCATGTTGCCGAGACAGAATGGGAGGTAGAGGAGGCCATGATGCATCATGGTTGCTCTCCGGTCAGATATCTGGACAGGCTGAGTCTCCTTGGAGAGCGACTTCTTGCCATCCACTGTGTAAACCTGACAGAAGACGACATATCCCTCCTGGCACAGAGGAAGGCACGGGTGGTCCACTGCCCGGAGAGCAACCTTAAATTGGGCTCTGGCATTGCCCCTGTGCCACAACTCCTTGATGCAGGTATAATAGTTGCTTTAGGGACGGACGGGGCAGCCAGCAACAACGACCTGGACCTCTTGAGCGAAATGGATACGGCCGCCAAGCTAGCCAAGGGCCTCAAGAGAGACCCGACGCTGATATCTGCCTCGGATGCCCTCTCCATGGCCACCACCTGGGCTGCAAGGGCCCTACACAGAGAGGACCTTGGGTGCCTGCGAGGGGGTGCAAGGGCAGACCTGGTGGTAGTAGACCTGGATCAGGTGCACCTCAGGCCCTGCTATAATCCCGTATCCCTCCTGGTCTATGCGGCAAGGAGCGGGGATGTGCAGGACGTCATGGTGGCAGGAAGCATGCTCATGGAAGACAGGAGACTCACTACCATCGACGAAGGACGCCTGCTCAAAGACCTCCACAAAATTGAATCCTAAAATTTGAATTTTCGTAACCGATCACCTGCCCTATGCCCGCCAACCGTGATCTCCCAGGAGTTTTACAAAACGGACCCCACCCATGTCTTCCTGATCGATTTTAGCCCCGGACCTGGTGATTTTTATCAGGGACTGTGAGTATTCATCCCCTATGGGTATGACCATTATACCGGGATCTTTTAGCTGATCGATGAGTGGCTGAGGCACTGAGGGCGCACCTGCAGTCACGATTATGGCGTCAAATGGGGCCTCATCCTGCCAGCCCCAGGTGCCATCGTCTAATTTGAATAATATATTTGTATATCCCAGGTGGCTCAGTACCTTTCTGGCCCGCGGAAGCAGGGCAGGTACACGCTCTATACTGCACACGGTTTGGGCAAGCTCAGCCAGTATGGCAGTCTGATAGCCTGAGCCTGTACCCACCTCCAGCACCTTTTCTGTGCCCTTCAGCCCCAGACTCTCGCTCATAAGGGCCACGATGTATGGTTGAGAGATGGTCTGGCTGGAACCGATCGGAAGGGGGAAATCAGAATAGGCCTGGTCCCAGAGTGCCTCATCTACAAATAGGTGCCTGGGTACGCTGCGCATTGCCTCCAGGACTCGTGGATCATTGATCCCCCTGGCCTGGATCTGCTGTGCAACCATCCGGTCTCTGGCTATCCTGAACTGATCCTTAGGCCTTGTCTTAGATCTTTTGAACATAATATACTGCCTTTACCACCTGGCCTGACTCTATAGTGATCTGTAAGGCCTCTATCCTCTCTCCTGGTAGGTAGTGACCTAGAATGGGTATGTGTTCCCAGAAATGCCGATGTACTGCATAATAGTACCACTCTTCCTGACCTGTCTGCTTTTTCCTTGCTGCCTCTGGCGGACCAAGGGTCTTGAGTAGCTCGGCCTCGGACTCTCCCTGCTTAACAAGTGAGGCATCTACTGTAAGATATCTCTTGGGCGTACCTGCACAGGATACAAGTAAGGATACCAAAAATCCGATAAGAAGTATATGGGAGCTAATTCGTAGCATAGTCTTCATTTTTTATACTATTTAGACAATATACAATGTCTTGGTCTTCTGCATCAAGCTGTTAGGGACGAATTATAGCCATGAGATGCCCAAAGTGTGGTAAGATAAATTTTGATTATCTGGAGAGATGCCCGAACTGTGGGCAGGACTTTAGAGAGATTTCGAGAAGACTTGGTGGTTTTATAAGGCCAGGTCCTGGGCTTAACTGGTTCACTATGGAGTTTCAGTCTGTAGAAGACCCTGAGACTGATCTGAAAGACCCAGGTCTTATTGAAACTCTCAACACAGTGGCCAGAGATAGGGATTTTCAAGAGGCCGTGGATCAGCTCTTGAGAGATTGAGATATCCTTCAGTGAAATTGGGCTTGAAATAGCCAGGACAATAGGCTAAATATCTATTATATATAAGGGCGGTTAACTCAGCGGTAGAGTGCCATCCTCACACGGTGGAAGTCACTGGTTCGAATCCAGTACCGCCTATTAATATCTCTCATAGGGGATTGAGACATCAATAAAATAATGTCTGTCTTTTGTCTGCTCTCTGTGTTGCTACAGGACTTCACATTCCCTATCTTGTGCATCAGGCTATGTCCCTGAACCCTGAGAAGGACTGACTGCTGGCCGAGGATGTGAATAATTACCTATCTGCTGTCTAGGTGGTGCCGAAGGGGAGATTCGAACTCCCACAGATACAATATCCACTAGAACCTGAATCTAGCGCGTCTACCAGTTCCGCCACTCCGGCCGACAAGACCTAATTAAATAGAAAGACCTTGTAGTTGTCAAGAGTACATTGTAATCTCTGCCACGACTTATTGAGAGGATATAGAGGTGGCATCTGCATCAAGAATTCTAGATTCAATAAAGGCCTAAATGAAGATCTATAGAAGATTAGAAGAGATTCCCAAACCATTTCATCGGCCTGCACTCACTGTAGGCAATTTTGATGGGGTACATCTAGGACACCAGGCCCTTTTCCGAAAAGTAATAGAACTTGCAGGCCCAAGGGATGGAGATACAGTAGCCCTTACCTTTGACCCTCATCCCCTGAAGATCTTGAGACCTCAAGATCCACCCAAACTCATCTCTACTACTGAACACAAGATTGAACTGATAGCTGAAGCCGGGATTAAGCACTTGATCTGTCTGTCTTTTACCAAAGAATTTGTGAATACTTCTGCCTATGATTTTGTCAATAGGATACTCTATCAGGTCATTGGGGTGGAGGACCTGGTAGTAGGATATGACTATGCCTGTGGCAAGGGCCGGCAGGGTGATATCCCTTTTCTTCAGGATATGGGGGCCAGGTTGGGGTTTAAGCTACATGTAGTCCCACCTGTTTCTGTGGAAGGTATGATAGTTAGTAGTACTAATGTTAGAAGATATGTGACCCTGGGAGAGATGAGAAAGGTCCGAGCCCTCCTTGGGAGGTATTATCAGATACGTGGAATTGTACAAGAGGGGAGGCGCCGAGGTGGTCCGGTTGTAGGATTTCCTACGGCAAATTTACGCATTGAAGAAGAGGATCTCTGTCCCAAGACAGGAGTCTATGTAGTCCAGGTCATCCACAGGGATAAGTGCTATGGAGGGGTACTAAATATTGGTTATAATCCGACTTTTGGGGATCAAAGACTTGGGGCTGAGACCCACATCTTTGATTTTAAACAGGATATCTATGGACATCCAATCAAATTGAATCTGATACAGCGCCTGAGAGATGAAAAGAAATTCTCTGGGCCAAAAGAGCTGGCCAGGCATATCTCAAGAGATATAGAGACTGCACGCTCTATCCTTTCAGAGAAAAGGCCCTAGAATAATAAAAAAAGGGATAGCTGCCAGCTATCCCTCTCTGCCTAAGGGTAACTTATTGATAGGCCTGATCAGACCTCCTCTACGGTAATGGCACCTACTGTACAGACCTCGACACAGGTCTCACAACCCAGACAGTCTTCCTGCCGGGCAACTATTGGGTGTTTGGCCTCTTCGTCGAAGTCATATACCTCGGCCGGGCAGGCATTCACACACTCTTCATCTCCTATACACTTATCGTAGTCAACTGTGGTTTTAAACATGGCTTCCTCCTTTTTATAATGGTCTTTTAGGACATCTGAAGTTTAATAGATCATATAGACGATGGGCTTTCTGTTTGTCAAGTCCATTTTTAACAATTGTCCAAAATTGTGTCATTGTGTCTCTATCTCCGTAGCCTGTGACCGAGACATGAGTCTGTACTGCATGGCAGCCCTGACTATATGTATAGCCCATTCAGGACTTCCAAGGGCATGGACATGGGTATAGGTCCCAAAGATATTCTTAAATACCAGGCCCTCTAGTCCCCTGTCAAATCCATGTCCCCTCACTACGCGGCAGGTTAGTCTACCTTGATTCCCTCTACCTGCTGGGACAGGCCTGGAGTAGTGGAATTCATGGCCTCGTAACCTTGTCCCTACATCATAAAATGGATTGGGCGAGGTAACTTCCAGGATGGTATAGCCATGACCTATGGGTCTCTCTCCAACAATAAAGTCCCAACCAATGGCCCCTACCATGGGATAGGCCTTTTTGTCCCAGATGACCTGCCTGCCCAGATACATCAGGCCTCCACACTCTGCATAGACAGGAAGGCCCTGATATATGGCATGACGAAGCCTGTCTCTCAGGACTTCATTTGCTGAAAGGCTGGCTGCCTGCGTCTCAGGGAATCCTCCCCCTACATAGAGGGCATCGAGTTCTGGCAGGTTATTATCTCTGAGGGCATTCAAAAATACAAGTCTTGCCCCAGTCCTTTCCAGGGCTTCAAGATTTTCAGGATAATAGAATTGAAAGGCCTGATCACGAAAGATGCCTATTACAGGGGTCTGTGAAGCAGGAATTTCCTCGCGCGGGAATAGTAATTCGTCTATACCTTCGACTCTCCATCCCCCTTTCTGGTCTGCAATTGTCTTCAGCTTTTGGATATCTAATGATTCTGTGGCAATATGCCCCAGTCTGTCCAGGGCCTCAAGTGCCCCTGGATATTCATCGTAGGGTGTGATCCCTAAGTGACGCATTGGGAGGGGATCCTCTTTCATCCTTGAAATGGCACCTAATACAGGGAGCCCTGTATATCTCTCGACCGTCTTCCTGACAATGGTCTCATGCCGTGATGTGGCTATGTTATTGAGTATTACTCCCTCGATATCGAGCTCAGGATCGAGATTCTGACACCCCAGGACAAGGGCAGCGGCCGTCCTTGTCACCTTGGTACAGTCCAGCACCAGGATGACAGGGGCATCCAGGCACCTGGCAAGTTCTGCAGTGCTACTTGTACCGAGTTCATCTACTCCATCAAAGAGACCCCGGTTGCCCTCTACTACACTGATGTCGGCAACTTCTGCCCTAAAGGCAAAGGACTTGAGGATGACATCCTTAGACATTAGAAAGGGGTCCAGATTGTAGCAGGGGCCTCCAGATGCCCTGGAAAGCCAGGCAGCGTCTATGTAATCAGGGCCCTTTTTAAATGGGACTACTCGAAGCCCCTGTCTGTGCCAGGCACGGAGCAGACCTAGTGTAACTATGGTCTTGCCTGCTCCGCCCTTAAGGGCAGCGACGACGAGTCTGGGTAGGTTCATTCTGGACATGATATTGGTCTCTAGTCTCAGATGTCAATACCCTTGCAGGGAACGGAGTCTCTCTAGGGAGGCCGATTCTCTTTCAAGATCACCTAAGGCCCTATAGCATCCTGCAATATACGGAAGGGCCTCTTTTGAATCTGGAAATTTCAGGAGATATGAGAGTGCCCTGTCGAATCTTCCTAGATTCATATAACTTATCCCCAGACATACATTCAGGCTCTCACTGTCTGGGAAATATCTGATGCCTTCTGAGAGTATCCTGATAGATTCTTCATATTTTCTGTTTTTTTGTTTGATGATCCCCAGTCCCAGATAGGCTCGATGGTCAGGACAATAACCTAGTGCCTTTTTGAATAGTTTCTCAGCAGTCTCCTCTTTTTTCTTGATGGCATCTATCTCTGCATAGTCTCCATGGCTGAATGTCATCCCCAGCCTTGAGCAAAAGTCTGAGTGCAGAGGGTAGAGCTCTCTCTTGTGTATAAGTTCAATGCTATCCACATAGTGGTGAAGGTTCCCATAATATGTCTCCCTTAGCCTTTTCCCAAAGGCCAGTATCATCTCCCTGGATAGGTGCGGATCAGTTTCAAAATACATGATGTCTTCTATGCGCTGTAGCCAGATCTGGTCTGATACCCTAAATTTTTTCTTGAATTCTGAATAGAGTGCCGTCCCGGGAAAGAGATCGAGGATATAAAAGATGATACTCATTGGTTTAATGATGTGGATCAGATCTATGGTCTCCTGAATAGTCTCCCAGTTCTCTCCAGGACAGCCATAGATAAAATAGGCCCGTGCAAGGATTCCATATCTTATGGTGAGAGAGAAGGCCCTTTTTATATCCTGGGTCTTGATGTTCTTGTTTAGGAGGTCTCTTATCTTTTCTGAGCCACTCTCCACACCGTAACTGATTTGGATGCAGCCAGCCCTCCTCATCCAGTATAATGCCTCTTCATCTACATAGTTTACACGAGAGATGGCAAACCAGGTGATATGGAGATTCCTCTCCAGGATTTTTTTGCAGATCTCAATTACCCGCTCCTTTCTGATGGTAAAGGTGTCGTCTGAGAAATAAAAGAATTTTATTCCCTTTTTATAGAGTAATTCCAGTTGTTCAACAAAATAGTCTGGAGAATGAAATCTTACTCTACGCCTCCAAAATCTGGGAGATCCGCAGAAAGAGCAGTTCCATGGACAACCTCTTGAAGAGGTGACATGCTGATATCTAAAATATTTTGCTGGATTAGGAAGACTATCGATGTCCTCAATGAATGGGGCATCTTCTGTCCTGATGACCTTATTCCCCTTTCTGAATGCGATTCCCTTAATTTTCTCGATATCGTTGTAATTTTTTTTCTCAATGCACCTTACCAGGCTCAAAAAGGTATATTCTCCCTCTCCTATAACGATAAAGTCTATTTCTGGGAAATTGCTCAGGAGGTGTCTCCACAGAAAGGTGGCCCCAACTCCACCAAAGGTGATCTTTACATTCGGGTCCAGTTTTTTGGCGATCTGGGCAATCTCTATTCCGCCCCAGCGGTTTGCATGTAAGATGGAGATGCCAATGACATCTGGCCTCTCTCTTATCAGGATATCCTTGATCTTTCCAGGTGTCTTATTAATATTATGCCAGTTTAATATTCTGACAGAGTGGAGATTCTCTTTTAACAGGGCACCTATATAATAGAGGCCTATAGGTACAGCTTTTATATCGTAGTCGTAAATCCGGTCTTCAAGGCAGTAGGGGTATATGAGCAATATCTTCATGATCTTTTAAGCAGCATATGGTCTCAAAAACTGTCTCTGGCCTGGGACTGAGACAAGAGAATATAGTAGATCCACAAAGGGCTGGCAATTTCGCAGAATCCTGTACCCCTGGCAAACTTGCGAGCTGCATAATTTAGGGTTATATAAGACTAATAGCTTGTGTCTCCAAGAGTCAAGGGGGTCTTGACAGTGTACATTGAGAAGGCGATGACTCAATAATCATATTTTTTTTATCTGAGGTAGGATTAATTGCTCATCTTGGCCTTGACATAGAAACACATTTTGTCTATAGAGATGTGTATTATGAATTCTCATTCATAAAATTTTTAGGGATGTGAAGGGGAGAGTGGTCTAGATTTATTCCTGGTTGGTGTGATTAGGGATGGCAACTATATAAATCTATACTATCGGAGGGGATGAACTGAGATATGGACCTGAAGAGGCTTCTTAAAGAGAAGAGAGATAGTATTGCAGATAGATGGGTCCAGGCCGTACAGGAGACCTATCCACATTTGACTGTGGAATTTTTTAGAAAACAGAGAAATGAGTTTGCCAATCCTGTAGGTTTTGAGATATCCAGGACTATGGGGCCTCTATTTGACGAACTTCTCAAAGATGTTAATGACCCAGAGAGGCTCTCCTCTCTTATTGATAATGTTATTAAGGTAAGGGCAGTTCAGGACTTTGAGCCTTCAGGGGCAGTTGCCATTGTCTTTTTGCTGAAAAAGATTATTAGAAAGGAACTGGCAAAGGAGATAAGAGAGGGTGAACTCTTTGAGGACCTGATGGAGTTTGAGTCGAGGATAGATTATCTTGCCCTTCTTGCTTTTGACGTATATATGAGACGTCGAGAGAGGGTATGGAGGGTCAAATTGAATGAGTTTGTAAGGGCAAGGCCATTCCTTATAGAAGACGGGACAGGAGCCATGTGTCTGTCTTATAAGATAAGACAAGAGCAGAAGCAGGGTAAAAAGACCGGATTGAGTGAAGGCCTTGATATCTTCGGTCAAGATGGAGCGAGGTAAGGGTAATGGATGTAAAGGTATCGTTAGGTATAGCACTAGGTGCGGTTCTGGCAATTATCTTGATTGCTTTCTTTGGAGCGCAGGTACCAGGTCTGCAGCCCATCTTTGGGATTTTTCTCCCTTATGCGGCGTTTGTCATATTTATTGGGGGGTTTATCTATCGTGTGGTACAGTGGGGGCGGTCGCCTGTTCCCTTTCGTATACCTACTACGTGTGGGCAGCAGAAGACCCTACCCTGGATAAAACAGAACAAGTTAGAATGCCCAAGTAGCACACTTGGGGTTATAGGCCGTATGTTCTTTGAGGTATTTTTCTTCCGTTCGCTGTTCAAACATACAAAGGCAGAGATGGCAGACGGCAATATCATCTATAGCCCATCAAAGTGGATTTGGGCCGGTGCATTGTTGTTCCACTATTCCTTTCTTATTATTGTTATCAGGCACCTGAGGCTCTTTATGGTCCCTATACCTGGTTTTGTAAAAGGGCTTGATACCCTGGATGGGATTCTCCAGGTAGGTGTACCGGGGCTATATCTTACAGATGTCTTGCTGTTAGTGGCGCTGGCTTATCTCTTTATAAGGAGGCTTGCAGTCCCCAAGATGCGCTATATCTCTCTTCCTGCCGATTACTTTCCTCTTGTCCTGATCTTCTGTATTGGCGCTACTGGTATCCTTATGCGCTATTTTATCAGGGTAGATATTGTCAGTGTGAAGCAGCTTACAGTAGGTCTGGCCAGTCTCCATCCTGTAATGCCTAAGGGGATCGGGGTGATCTTTTTTATCCATGTGGCACTTGTGAGTAGTCTGTTTATATATTTTCCATTCAGCAAATTGATGCATGCAGGGGGTGTTTTTCTCAGTCCAGGGAGGAATCTGGCAAACACCAACCGTGAGAAGATGCATGTCAATCCCTGGAATTATCCTGTCGATATCCATTCCTATGAAGATTATGAAAATGATTTCAGAGAAAAAATGAAGGCTGCTGGAATACCAGTGGAGAGGGAATAAAAGATGGCAAAGCTTCCTAAGTATTATGAGTTATTGAATATCGATTATAGGCCACCTAAAGGCAACTGGATGGATACTCCAGTCGATATCAGGCCTGGTATCTATTGCTATCCAGCCAGACCAGAGGTCTTGAAAAAGGCGTCGATGAACGATCGGAGTGACTGGAAAAAGTATTGGGTAGTCGAAGATGAGGACTGGGGGCTTCCTGATGACTGGAAGGAGCGGCTTCTCAATAAGATGAGGGACATGCTCAGCAAGTACCGTACCTTTAAGGTATATATGGATATCTGTGTAAGGTGCGGTGCCTGCGCAGATAAGTGTCACTATTTCCTCGGCAGTGGTGATCCATTCAATATGCCTGTCCTGAGGGCAGAGCTGCTGAGGTCGGTCTATAGGGGAGAATTTACTACTACTGGAAAGATACTGGGGCGTATCGCCGGTGCAAGGAAACTCACTAAAGATGTACTGAGGCAGATCTGGTATTATATGTTCCAGTGCAGTCAGTGCCGTCGGTGCTCGGTCTTCTGTCCTTATGGAATAGACACTGCAGAGATCACCATTATGGCAAGGGAGATCATGAATGAGCTCGGCATGAATATCGCCTGGATACAGGAGTCAGTTACAAAATGCCTCTTTACCGGAAATCACCTCGGGCTGCAGCCGCAGACATATAAAGAGTGTATTGATTGTATGCTGGCGGATATTGAAGAGTATGTGGGTATTACAATTGACCCTAGCTGGAATAGAAAGGGTGCGGAGATCCTGTTTGTCGTGCCGTCAGGTGATGTGTTTGCCGACCCTGGTATATTCACGCTTGCAGGTTATCTGATGCTCCTTGAACATATCGGCCTGGATTACACATGGAGTACCTATGCCTCTGAGGGTGGAGATTTTGGTTTCTTTACTGCTAACGAGGTGGCAAAGCGTATGAATGGCAAGATATACAGGGAGGCCAAACGCCTGGGTGTAAAGTGGATTTTGGGCGGTGAGTGCGGACATATGTGGCGGGTCCTGAACCAGTATATGACCACATGGCATGGTCCCATAGACTTCCTTGAGGAGCCGGTCTCTCCCATTACAGGGACAAAGTTTGAGAATGCCAAGGCCCATAAGATGGTCCACATCAGCGAGTTTACGGCAGACCTGATCAAACACGGCAAACTGAAGCTGGACCCGAGCCGTAATGATCGCCTGAGGGTCACCTACCATGACTCATGTAATCCATCCCGGGGCATGGGTCTGTACGAAGAGCCCCGTTATATTATTAAGAGTGTGTGCAACCACTTTTTTGAGATGCCGAGGAACACCATCAGGGAGCAGACCTTCTGCTGTGGGAGTGGATCTGGCCTGAATGCCTCAGAGAATATGGAGCTCCGCCTGAGGGGTGGCTTTCCAAGGCAGAATGCCCTCAGGTATGTCAGGGATAAGTATGGGGTAAATATGCTTGCATGTATCTGTGCTATCGATAGGGCGGCCTTTCCTACAGCGCAGCAATATTGGAATCCGGATGTAGGGGTCTGTGGTATTACCGAGCTGGTGGCCAACGCCCTGATTATGGAGGGAGAAGGTCCGCGGACACATAATCTGCGAGGTTTTGAGATCGCTACTTGGGAACCACGTCCATAGGCAGGCTAAGGCAGTAGATTTGTGGCAGTAGATAGCGCAGTTTAAGGAGGAATAGGGATGTATGATGCAGGTAAGATTATCATAGGGCTTGTTATCTTTGTCGTCTTTCTCACCTTTGCATTCTGGATGGATGCAGGGAAGGCAGTTCCTCCACCAAAGCCAAAGCTCAACACGCCAGTCATCATGAAAATGCCCAAGGCAGAGAGGAAGTGTGTGGAGAGCAAGGAGTTTATGCGGACTGAACATATGCAGCTTCTTGACACTTGGCGCAATGAGGCCCTCAGGGAGGGCAATACAGAGTACATCAATACAAATGGCAAGATGTATATTGTCAGTCTCCAGAACACGTGTATGAAGTGCCATTCCAATAAAAAGGATTTCTGTGACAAGTGCCATGACTATGCAGGGGTCAAACCCTACTGTTGGCGTTGCCACTTTGTAAAGGGACAGATGAAGAATTGGGAGTAAGTCTGAGGGGAAAGCGTTATGAGTATGAACAGGAGAGAGTTCATAAAAAGGGTAGCTGGGGTCTCTGCCTTGCTTGGTCTGGGAGGCAGTGCCTTTGAATTGCTTCAGCCTGGTGCGCTTGAGGCCGCATTGAAGGCAAAGTCTTCTCCGAGGTATGCACATAATAAGGACCGAAAGGTGGCGAAACACTGGGCAATGCTTATTGACGTAGAAAAGTGTCAGGAGCCTGGTGTCATGGATAAGATCATAGAGGCCTGTAACCGTGCCCACAATATACCACACTTTAAGGATCCAAAGCATGAGATAAAGTGGATCTTTAAAGAGAGTTTTGAGCATACCTTTGCAGAGAATAGCAATAAGTATATGGATGATCGTATAAAGGGGTGGATATTTCTGAATATGTGTAATCACTGTGAGAAACCACCCTGTGTGAGGGTATGCCCCACAAAGGCCACATTCAAGAGGCCAGATGGGATCGTAGATCAGGACTACCATCGCTGTATTGGATGTCGATACTGTATGGCTGCGTGTCCGTATGGCTCTCGTAGCTTCAACTGGCTGGACCCCAGGAGGGCACTTGATGAAAAGGACCTGAATCCTGAGTATCCTACCCGGGTCAGAGGCGTGGTGGAAAAGTGTACCTTCTGTGCAGAGAGGCTTGACAATGGTCAGTTGCCTGCATGTGTCGAGGCCGCTCCAGAGGCCATGATCTGTGGGGATCTGGCTGATCCAAATTCCAATGTGAGGCAGATCCTGCGTAAGCGTACTTCAATGAGGCGTAAGTTAGAGCTTGGCACAGGGCCATCAGTCTTCTACTTAGTGTGAGGATGTCATGATAGAGAATGCTTTAAAGGGAGAACCGAGATATTTTGCATGGATAGTATTTCTATTGGCCATTATAGGGGTTGGCTTTGCATGTTGGATCTATCAACTCTATAATGGTTTGGGAATCACCGGGATGAGCAGAGATATCTCATGGGGTGTCTATATCGGTCAGTTCACATTTCTGGTCGGAGTAGCCGCATCTGCTGTGATGGTTGTAATACCGTTGTATCTCCATAACTACAAGAAATATTCCAAGATATTGGTTTTTGGTGAATTTCTTGCTATCGCAGCGGTAAGTATGTGCCTGATGTTTGTCATGGTAGATATAGGGAAGCCGTCCAGGGCGCTCAATATGGTGTTTCATCCCACGCCCCATTCTATACTCTTCTGGGATATGATCGTCCTGAGCGGATATCTTACAATCAACATCATAGTGGGCTATAACTGCCTCTTGGCCGATGCAAAGAAACGCCCGCACCCAAAGTGGGTGGAACCCTTTGCTTATCTGTCAATACCGTGGGCAGTCAGTATTCACACAGTAACGGCCTTTCTGATTGCGGGACTTCCCGGAAGGGAATCATGGCTGACGGCCATCATGGCCCCCAGATTCCTGTCATCGGCCTTTGCATCTGGTCCGGCCCTCTTGATAGTCGTACTCCTTATTATCAAGCACGTCAGCAAGTTCAAGCCAGATGAAGATGCTATCCAGACCATAGCCAAGACCGTATGTTATGCCATGATTATAAACCTGTTTTTCTATGCCATGGAGATATTTACGGCCTTTTACAGCCAGATCCCGGCACATGTGCATGCCTTTGAATACCTCTTTGTTGGCCTGGATGGCTATGGTAAACTTGTAGGTTGGCTGTGGAGTGCTGTTCCCTTTGCCTTTCTTGGGGTCTTGCTTTTACTTATCCCTGCAGCCCGCAGAAATGAGGGGCTTTTGATCCTTGCATGTGTATCAGTCTTCTATGCCTGTCTTATAGATAAGGGCGTGTCTCTGGTCATTGGTGGATTTATTCCCAATCCCTTTGAAGAGATCACAGAGTACTCAGCTACCTTCCCTGAGATAGCCATTACAATAGCAGTGTGGGCAATCGGGGCCTTGATACTTACGGTCCTCTATAAGGTAGCTATTACCATCAGAGAAGAGGAGGCCCTGACATACGATACCGATTACTATAGGACTTTCCATCGTGAGTGTGGAATGGAGTAATATAAAA
>JALTHG010000014.1 GCA_027004715.1 Deltaproteobacteria bacterium | reverse complement strand
ATTTATATTCCTTTCGACCTGAACAGGTGCAACAGGAGGCAATGTTCACTAGGGGCATAGCCTGATGCACAAGATACAGAATAACTTCTCTCAATTCACATAATTTTGCAATTAAAGGTCTCTCTTATGGGGAAAAAATCTGAGCTTCAGGTCTTCCGTGAGTATCTGCAGAGGCATGGACTGAGATATACGCAGGAACGAGAGCAGATAATAAAGACGATATTTTCTACCCATGACCACTTCGATGTAGATACCCTGTATCTGACCATGAGGCAAAAGGGGATACGCATATCAAAGGCATCTATATACCGCATTATGCCTCTCTTGATAGATGCAGAGCTGATCCAGGATGTATTTTTTGAGGCCGGCCGTGTGTATTATGAGCATACATATGGACATGAACCTCACTGTCATCTTCGGTGTATTGAGTGTGGGAAGATAGAAGAGTTCGTAGAGCCAAGGTTAAAAGATATTGAAAGAGACCTGGCAGAGCGTTTTGGTTATAAGGTGCTGAAGTCCAATCTTGAGGTAAGGGGATTCTGCCCTGAATGCCGTGAGAAGTTTTTGGGGAGGAAATGAGGCCCCTTTATAGATCTGGTCCACTCCCATCCATCCATATAGTACTCGTAGAACCTGAGATACCACCCAACACAGGTAATATTGCCCGAATCTGTGGGGCCACTGGTTCTGTGCTCCATCTTGTCCATCCCCTCGGTTTCAGTACCGATGACAAAAGGCTCAAGAGGGCAGGTCTTGATTACTGGTCCAGTGTGACCATAAGGCACCACAGTAGCCTAGATGCCTTTATGTCTGAGGTCTCTGGCTCTGGGGCCAATTTTTTCTATTTCTCAACCAGGGGGAAATATATATATACTGAGGCCAGATTTACCCCAGGGTGCTATCTCGTCTTTGGTAAAGAGACCACAGGACTCCCTATCTCCCTTATACAGGAAAACATGGAGAGGTGCTTTTACGTGCCCATATGGGGCAAGGTAAGGAGCCATAATCTGTCTAATACAGTAGCGATATGTACATATGAGGCATACAGACAGCTCGGTATCTGGGAGAGACCCAGATTAATCAAGCACCGGGACCCTCAAAAGGCCACCGTGAACACTTGAGGTCAGAATCTCTTTTGGCTGTCCAGAAGCAGGGTCACTGGCCCATCATTGACCAGGTGTACCCTCATATGGGTCCGAAAACAGCCGGTCTTCACTACAAGCCCTCTCTCTCTGATCTTCTCTGCTACAAGCTCATAGAGCCTATTGGCCTTCTCAGGGGAGGCAGCCCTGACAAAGGAGGGCCTCCTTCCTTTCCTGCAGTCTGCACACACTGTGAATTGAGATACAAGGAGCAGTTCTCCACCAATATCGGCCAGAGAGAGGTTGAGTCGGCCATCTCGATCATCAAATGCCCTTAGATCTGCACATTTTCTTGCTATAAAGCAGGCATCGAGCTCTGTATCGTCTGAATCCACTCCAAGAAATACAACTGCTCCCTGACTAATGCGAGCTACTATTTCTCTATCTAGCTCTACCCAGGCCCTACTTACTCTCTGCCAGACCGCCCTCATGATCACCCTGCATAAGATGTGGTATCCAGCCTATACCCCATCTCCATCAATCCCTACCTGAGGACGTGTCTGTACCACGTAATATTGACCTCTTGAGTAGATACCTTCAATGTCCTGCGGAGTACCCATGGCCTCCTCAACAACCGTGCCGATACGGGCCACATTAATCAAAAGGTCCTTTTGAAAGCCCCTATCCTGCACAAGAGGTTCACGCGTGTAGTCTAGAGAGACCTTGAGTGGTGGCTCTAGCATGACGCTGTCATAGAGACCAGCACCGGCATAACCTGCCAGGTCTTCTCCACTGGAATCCGAGCGAAATATCAGGCCACTGCCATATAATCCTATACTCTTGCTCGGAAAGGCCAGGATCTCTGGGCTCTCCATCGTCTTCTTGCAGGTAAAGCTGAGGGCCTTTCCTGGATAGTTGCCCACCAGTGTCTCCCCAAGGCCTGGGACTATCTCTGCATAGACCTCATCTCGCTTACCTGTACAGGGATTGATCGTGTGGATCACAAAGCTGTAATCCGCATTGATCACCTCCTGGATAAGCACTGCCATAAAGAGGTCTACATCTGGGATCCCCATTGTCCTGCGGCTCAGATACGCCCTCTCATTCCACTTTGAGGCCCATACACGCTTGATACATGCCCAGGCATCTTCCCAATTTGAAGGCCACGGAAGCCCTGCCCTATCCATTACCCCATGGAGTTCAGAGACCATGACATCTGGTGCCTTGAGGCCCAGGATAGTCCTGCGAAGTCCCTTCAGGACCTCTATATCTCCTCTGGCATCTCTGTCCAGGTTGCGAATCAGTACGCCATATTGCCTGGAAGTCTCTCTGTTTACCTCTTCTATGAGTACCTTCTCAAAGACCCCAAATGGTATGGCCACTGAATTGGGGAGGGCTAGCCAGTCAGGCAACCTGCCTCTCAGATACCTCAGGTGACTAGACTTGCCTCCAACGATCCCCTGATTGAATGCATCCATAGATATGGCATAGGCAGTAAATCTGGGTCTGGATATCTGTGAAATGGGCAGGATACGCCTGGGACTGGTGGCAGAATCTCCTGGACCCTCAGTAAATATCACGTCACCTCCTGCAGTTACACTCAGGTTCACAAGGTGTCCACTGAGCGACTTGAGGCGTACTATTATGTCAGGGTCATAGCAGGTAGCAAAGAGGATATGGGCATTCCTGGCCCGGATTGCAACATGAGATACTATGTCGATCAGATCTGGCGTAATGACCGCAGTCACCTCTCTGGGGATCTCCTCCTGTCCCGTGACCCTGTCGGCAACAATAACTGTGGGTTGGACAAAGGTCTTGCCCTGAACAGAGCTCAAGAGGGAGACCACCTCTACCTGTCCTGTAGCCTGGCCCTGGCTGATTACCTGCCAGTTCCCAAGGTGTGCCTCGCCACGCAGTAGAGGGTCTATCTGAGACAGAAGCATTGATAAGGCAAAGATGGGCCTACCTCGCACCACTTCCTCACTGAAGATAGAAATGGTCCACGGTTCGGCATGGAAGGCACTGCCTAGAAATTCGGCCTTTGGCTGAAGGACCTGGTAATAGCGGTCGATCAAGAGACCCAGGGCACGCGAGATACGATCGATTACGGCCCTGGACAGGAGTGCCCAATCTCTCCCTGAATGAGGCATCTCTCTGAGCTGTCTCCACTGATGGATACAGTGTGTAAGCTCGTCATTTTCTCTTGAAATGAGGAGGTTTTCCAGGAGCATTGCGATCAGCTCTACCAGTCTGTCTATATTGAGATGCAGGTGGAGACCTCGCTCCACCACGACACGCAGGAAGCCCTCCAGGGCCAGATCTAAAAAGAGCAGGTCGCGTACTACATCTGGGCTGCCCTGTAACCGTGTCTTGAGACAGCGGCGTGCTTCAGTGATCTTTTCAGTAAGCATACAGGTATCTGCATCGTCACGGTGCATCCAGACAAAGTCCATCAGGGCCTGCATCTCTGGACCTGACAGGTGTCTAGCAGCATAGATGGCAGTACCGAGGTCTGTACCACAGTGGACGGCCTTAAGGATTCCCAGGAAGTCTTCTAGCTCGTGAATCAGTGGTTCTTTTATGGATATAACAAAATCAGGTGGAGAAGTGATTGGGCGCTCAAAGCCCTCAAGCCTCTCTCTTGTAATCCCTCTCTCTTCAAGTATCTTATAGAAAAGGTCCAGATCACCGTCATTCTTCAGAAACTCTATATAGGCCTCACAGATAACCACATCATCAGGCGTGGTGTTATTGTGGAGTTTCTGGTGCCACTCCTCCATAAAGTGTCCTGAGACCTCTTTGATGTGGAGGCGGTGCATGATGTTTAAGACCCCATCGCGAATCTGCTGCCCTTCACCACCCCTACCCATTGTAGTCAGTATCAAGCGTATGTACTCACGCCCCTCTGGACTCTCTTTTGTATAGAAATCAGCAAGTTTTAGTGTCAACCGGTCTTCTGCATGGCTCAATTCCCTGGGCTTAGTGTTGTAGTTTCGCTGCCAGTCCAGCTGTCTTATGGCAGAAAAACGCATCCATACAAAGATGAGCACCAGTCCATCCACGTCATTTCTGACCATGTCCAGCAGGACATAACACAGATTGAAACGGTGCATCAAGCTCCACGAATTGCGACCCATCTCCTTTTCAATGATCTCATTGGCAATCTCCAGGAGTCCAGGACGGCCTAAAGAGGTCTCATATCCCCTTATTGGGATATAGAAGTTGCGCCCATGGTCTTTTATCCACTGACCTGTATCGGGCCTCTTGAGTACAAAGGAGATGCCTGCAGGTACATCTTTCTCGTCTATCTCCAGTGAGACCTGTCTGTATCCTGCATGTGCAACAAAGGGCGTCTCAGCGGCCTTGCCATCATATATATCTGTTCCAGCAGGACAGATAGAGGATGGAGGTAAGGACCATCCATAAGGGAGCCTTGCCACCCCCCAGTGTAGGATCAGAGGGGCAGGGATATCAGTAAACAAGTCAATATGATTTATGTCTCTATCTCTAGTTACAGCAACTGCCAGTTGGCCCTTGTTGTCGATGTCATAGATATGCTCATAAGAGACCTCCTGATGTCGGACTTTCTCCTTCAACACATCCATCAGAGACGGCCTGCCAGGCCCTGGGATCTCGATCAGGTAATCTCTGCCGTGATTATTGTCCCAGCGGTCCTCATCAGGGAAATACAGGACAAAGGCCAGATAGGAAAACTCCTGTATCTGATCCAGTCTTGTAACGATCCTGCCTGCATCATCTTGATCTATAAAGGGTGTCTGGACGGCCTCCTGGCTGAATGCCTGGCTGCCCTGGGGCCAGATCGAACTCGGAGGTATCTCCCATGGTGTCTGAGGACCACGACAGAGTCCCCAGTGCAATACACACCTCTTATTGCCTTTCAGCTCGAGGGATAGCTCGACCTCACCGTCTATGACACGTGTCTCTATAAGCAACACGAGGCCACTTTCTATATCAATCCTCTTTGTCATCTAAATGCAGAAGAGAGGAGTCACCCATCAAAAGAGATTCTGTTGATCGGATAGTCCTGGTCAAAAGTCTTATTTTCTCAATAAGTTGGGACGA
>JALTHG010000013.1 GCA_027004715.1 Deltaproteobacteria bacterium | reverse complement strand
AAAGTTCAAGGCTATGAGGCAAAAGATATCTTGCTTTCAGCCTTGGGCCAACTCTCAGGGGTGCAAAGGGCTACTTTTTATGAAATTTATATGAATGGATAATGATAGAGTAAGTCTATGCTTAGTCCAAAGAGACTCAAATATCGTAAGCAACAGAAGGGCCGAATAAGGGGAATGGCCCAGCGGGGAAATAATCTGGCCTTTGGAGATTTTGGCCTCAAGGCTACTGGCCGTGGCAGGATCTCTGCCCAACAGATAGAGGCCGCACGTATAGCTATCACAAGACACGTGAAACGTCACGGAAAGATATGGATTCGGATCTTTCCAGATAAGCCTGTGACCTCTAAACCTGCTGAGACCCGGATGGGTAAAGGTAAAGGTGCAGTAGATAAGTGGGTGGCCCCAGTCAAACCTGGCAGGATACTCTATGAGATGGAAGGCGTAGATGAGGTCTCTGCCAGGGAGGCCCTGAGGCTTGCACAACACAAATTGCCTGTTCCTACTAAGATTGTTGTCAGGAGTGAGATACCATGAGCGCTGCCTATGAACTGAGACAACTGGATCTGGAGGAGATTCGACAGAAAGGCATGGATCTCCGACAAGAACTCTTTAATTTGAGGTTCCAACAGTCGATTCATCAGTTAGAGAACGTGAAGAGGATTCGCACTGTGAAACGGTCGATAGCCAGGGTCGAGACCGTGTTGAGAGAGAAGATGGCTGCTTCTGAGGTCCAGTAATGGAAGATATAAGAGTCAATAAAGGTCTCCGTAGGACCCTTACAGGCACTGTAATCAGTGATAAGATGGATAAGACCGTGCTTGTAATGGTTGTCCGACGGGTCCAGCATCCAATCTATGGGAAGTTTATAGGCCGTCGTAAGAAGTATATGGCCCATGATGCAGATAATAGCTGTAAGGTGGGTGACAAGATATTAATAGAAGAGAGCCGTCCCCTGAGCAGACATAAACGTTGGCTTGTCAAAAAAGTCCTTGAAAGGGCTCTCTAGAGAGGGAAGGTCTTGATATGATCCAGCGAGAGACATTGTTAAACGTCGCCGACAATTCAGGTGCTAAACGTGTCTGTTGTATCTGTGTCTTGGGTGGGAGTCGCAGGCGCTTTGCAACTATAGGAGATGTTATAGTTGTCTCGGTCAAAGAGGCTATCCCAAACTCTAAGGTCAGAAAAGGAGATGTGGCCAAGGCCGTTATAGTGCGAACCAGGAAGGAGATATCTCGAAGAGATGGCTCTTGGATAAGATTTGATGAGAATGCAGCAGTCCTGATAGATCAAAATAGGGAACCAGTAGGTACCAGAATCTTTGGACCAGTGGCCAGAGAACTCAGGGCAAGGCACTTTATGAAGATAATATCGTTGGCACCTGAGGTGCTTTAGGGGGACTGGCCTATGAAGAGGGTAAAGACATATCTGAGAAAAAATGACCGGGTGATGGTTATGGCCGGCCGAGATAGAGGTAAGGTCGGCAAGATCATCTCTATTTTGCCCAAAAAGGGAAGGGCATTAGTAGAGGGTGCCCAGATGGTCAAGCGTCATACACGTCCAGCTCCTGGTACAACAGGTGGAATCTTAGAGAAAGAGGCATCTATTCATCTATCTAATTTGTTGTTGATCTGTCCTAAGTGTACAGAGACAGTACGTATATATAGAAAGGTCTTGGAAGATGGCACTAAGGTCCGCATATGTAAGAAGTGCGGAGAGATTATCCCCACAGAGAAGAAGTAGGCCCCTGGAGGTATCCCAACCATGGTCCTATTAGAACAGAGATATAGAGATGTGAGTGTCCCCAGGTTGATGGAGCGCTTTGGGTATAAAAATCCTTTTCAGGTGCCCAGGATCAAAAAGGTTGTCTTGAATATGGGCCTTGGTGAGGCAATAGAGAATCCGAAGATCTTAGACTCTGCATCCAATGAATTGGCGTCTATATCTGGGCAAAAACCGATCATCACAAGGGCCAAGAAGTCGATTGCTGCCTTTAAGGTCAGGAAGGGGATGCCTATAGGCTGCTGTGTGACGCTTAGGAGACAGCGGATGTATGATTTTCTCACAAAGATGATCAATATTGCAATACCTCGAATCAGAGATTTTAGAGGGATATCGCCAAAGGCCTTTGATGGAAGGGGTAATTATACCTTGGGTATCAAGGAGCAGATCATCTTCCCAGAGATTGACTATGATAAGATAGATAAGATCAAGGGAATGAATATCACCATAGTTACCACTGCAGATACAGACGAAGAGGCTCGCTACCTATTGGATACCCTGGGTATGCCATTTCGTAAATAGTATATTGAGGAGGTGTATTTTTGGCAAAGAAGGCATTGATAAATAAGGCACAGAAGAAACCCAAGTTTGGTGTCCGAAAGTATAATAGGTGTATGGTCTGTGGACGCCCACGTGGCTTTATCAGGAAGTTTGGTCTATGTAGGATATGCTTCAGGAGGATGGCCTCTCAAGGGGTAATTCCTGGAGTCACTAAGGCCAGTTGGTAGGCCTTTCTATGCTTGGAGAATTTAGATATGTCAATGACTGATCCTATAGGGGACATGCTTACCTGTATACGAAATGCCAGTAAGGCGATGCATGAACGGCTAGACGTCCCTTCTTCGAACCTAAAGGTAGATATTGTGAGACTATTTAAAGAAGAGGGCTATATAAACAATTTCCGCATTATCAAAGACAGACGCCAGGGGATCCTTCGGATATTTCTCAGGTATTCTGACAGACAGCCTCTTATCCTCGGCTTGAAGCGCATAAGTAGACCTGGACGTAGGGTATATTGCGGAAAGGACAATATTCCTGAGATAAGAGGTGGACTCGGCACGGCAATAATTTCTACTTCAAGGGGCGTTATGACAGATGCCCAGGCCAGGCGGCATGGTGTAGGTGGAGAGGTCCTCTGTGCTATATGGTAGAGACATAGAGACTGGCATAGGGCCTGTGACAGGACAGTATTGAGGAGATCATTTTATGTCTCGAATTGGTAAGAGAGTTATAGCTGTACCTCCAGAGACCAAAGTAACTATAGATGGGCGCATTATCACTGTTCAAGGCCCTAAGGGCACATTGACTCGAGAGATACATCCCCTGGTAAGGGTGGAAAGACAGGGTAATAACCTGATAGTCAAGAGGGCCGACGATACGAGACAGAGTAACTCTATGCATGGACTGACTCGGACCCTTATAGACAATATGGTAACAGGCGTGACCAAAGGTTTTTCGCGTCAGCTTCTGATAACAGGGGTTGGCTATAAGGTGGATGAGAAGGACAGTCACCTGGTTTTTCACCTGGGTTACTCCCATCCTATAGACTTTCCTCTGCCTGATGGTATAAAGGCCAGAGTGGAGCAACAAAAGGGGATTCGAGTAGTATTGGAGGGTTGTGATAAAGAGCTCCTGGGGCTTATTGCATCAAAGATCAGGTCTCTCAGGCCACCAGAGCCCTATAAAGGTAAGGGGATCCGGTATATAGATGAGCAGATAATCCGTAAGGCAGGAAAGACCGCTGCCAGCTGAGATAGCTTATTGGGCTATAGTCTATTAGGCTGTTAGGTTAAAATAAAAAAGTACAATCTAACTAACAGCCTACAGCCTAAAAAGCTAACATAAAGTTTGATATATTCTTGAGAGATGGGAGTACAGTGAGCAATTATGGCAAAGACTAGTCCTAAGCTGAAGGCGCGTTTGAGGCGCAGGCAGCATATTCGGAAACGTCTATCAGGGACTCCAGGGCGTCCACGAATGGCAGTTTTTCGGAGTAATAGGCATATATATGTCCAGATTATTGATGACGAGCATGGTAATACCATTACTGCTGCCTCTTCTCTGACCCCTGAGATCAGGGCCAAGGCAAAGGATTTAGAGGACAAAAAGGCCATAGCTAAAGAGGTTGGTCGATTTATTGCTCAGAAGGCAATAGAAAAGGGCATAAGTACTGTGAGGTTTGACCGTGGTGGCTATCTCTATCACGGTAGGGTCAAGGCCCTTGCAGATGCGGCCAGAGAGGTTGGTCTTGATTTTTGAACTGTTCCAGGTCGGTTGTCTATATTTTCACTTAGTTGTAGATTTTGAGGGAGTTGGCATTGCAGGACAGATTTGTAGATAGTGAACAGGAACTTATAGAGAAGGTGGTCTCTATCAACCGGGTAGCCAAGGTCGTCAAGGGAGGTAGACGTTTCAGTTTCAGTGCCCTTTCAGTAGTAGGTAATGGAGCAGGTAGGGTTGGCTTTGCCATGGGAAAAGCAAATGAGGTGCCAGAGGCCCTCAGGAAGGCCCGAGAGAAGGCATCTAAGTCTATGATCGAGATACCAATGGTAGGCAAGACCATACCCCACGAGATAATAGGCCACTTTGGTGCGGGTAGGGTCTTATTGAAACCTGCCTCGCCAGGTACAGGGGTTATAGCTGGGGCAGTAGTCCGTGCAGTTATGGAGGCAGCAGGGATTCAGGATCTGTTGACTAAGTGTCTTGGTTCCAATAATCCACACAACGTAATTCATGCCACATTTGAGGGACTAAAGTCCTTACATATCTCTGTATCTAGGGCAAGGTGTAGGGGAAAGTCTATTGAAGGCCCCAGTGAGACCTGATTGTCCATCTCCTCTGGATTTTAAATATAGTAGATATAGGCTGACTGTTCAGGGCCCAGAGATCAGTCCTGAACAGGAGACCATAGAAATAGTAGGCTTTGAGGGTTTTATATGATTACATTGGATTCCTTAAGACCTCACTCAGGGTCCAGGCATGCAAGGAAACGAGTTGGAAGAGGACAGGGATCAGGTCATGGGAAGACTGCCTGTAGAGGTCAAAAGGGGCAGCGTTCCAGGACTGGTGGATCTATCTCTCCAGGATTTGAAGGGGGACAGATGCCCTTATACAGGCAACTGCCTAAAAGGGGGTTTAAGAATCCCTTTAAGAGGGTCTATGGCATCTTGAATCTGGATGATTTGGCAGAGATTGAACATGATGGAGTAATAGATCTTGCCTGTGTAAAGGCAAAAGGCCTGGTGCATAAGCGCTATAGACTTTTAAAGATATTGGGTGATGGAGAGATCGATCGGCCGGTTATGGTGCGTGTCCATGCAATAAGTAGGACGGCCAGAGAGAAGATCGAGGCCGCTGGTGGACAGATAGAGATCATCACCACAGAGACATAAAGACAGAGGTCAGAGGTCAGA
>JALTHG010000012.1:309-14908 GCA_027004715.1 Deltaproteobacteria bacterium | reverse complement strand
TTGGGTCTGTCTAAGCAGGGATTTAATAAATAAGAGGGGCTCTGGACTCGTAACGGCCTTGATAACCATATCGCTCTTGCTCTTATCCGGCCCCTGGTACAACATAGAGATACCTTCCTACTTCAGTATTTACGGTGTAATAGCTTTTGGTATTTTAGGGCTCTGCATAGAGACCTTTCGTGGGAGGCTAAGACTATTAGGCGGAGGCCTGGCAAACCTCTCATGCCTTGTAGTAACCTACCTTGCTATTGGTCTCTACTTTTCAGTTTGGCCACCTCTAGATTTCATACCTGTCTTGGGCCTATTGGCGTTTATGTCAGGGCTTATAGGTCCAGTTTTATCATCCGAGATAGTAAAATTGTTGAGAAACAGATAATAGTAACGTAACTGTTCACACCCCCTCCTGTTGAACCGTTTACGTCGCTGGCCAGCAGTAGGATTTTGAAGGGGTTCAGTGCGGATTAACGGACAAAGTGTCTGATTTTGTGCATCAAGGTGTGCTCCTGAAACCCTGAAAAAGGCTACTGCTGGCCGGGGATGTGAACGGTTACGTTACCAACCATGCTATAAGACAAACCTTGCCTTGCTTCCGCCTCTGCCGGGCACTATCTCCAGGCGGACATCTATATGTTCTTTCAGCTCTGGCACGTGTGAGACAATGCCCACAAGACGTCCTTCCTTCTGTAGATCTACCAGGACACGTAAGGCGAGATCAAGCGACTCAGGATCAAGATTCCCGAATCCTTCATCGATAAATATCGTATCCAGCTTGATACCTCCGGCATATGCCTGGACTACATCTGCAAGGCCCAAGGACAGTGAGAGAGAGGCAAGGAAGCCTTCTCCACCAGAAAGGGTATTCACTGGTCGAGTTGTCCCCGTATAGGCATCATAGACCACGAGCTCTAATCCTCCGGCCCTGCGTCTATCACTAAGGCCGGTCAGACGTTGCAGGTCAAAGCGGCCATTGCTCATCACTCGTAGGCGTGTAGAGGCTGCAACGAGTACGTCGTCAAGGAGAGTTGCCAAAACGAATCGCTCAAGGGTAATATTGTATAGATTTCTCCCTGAGGCCACCTCGGCCAGCCGGCCTATGATCCCATAATAGGCCTCTTTTTCGCCTATTTCCCTGCCTAGCTTATCTACATCACGCACTGCTGATCTAAGTTGTTCGATGTATCTGTCTGTCTCTCCAGAACGGCGCAATGCCCTCTCAAGCCCCTCCTTGATCTGCACACATCTCTGCTCTATTGGCTCAAGCTCAGGCCTTTTGAGTCCCCCGGCCTCTTTCTCGGCCCGACGCAGTCGTTCAAGGGCCTCTCCACGTTTCACCCTGAACTCCTGGATCTCTGTATCGAGCCGGTCCATGGCCTTCTCCTCCATCCTGGATGCCTCATAATCCTCTGGATTCACAAAGCCGGTCTCCTCAAGACGCCTCAAGAATCTCTTTCTGGCCTTATCTAGCAGGTCACGAGCTCTGGTCTCGGCCTCTTTCGCGTTCCTAAGGGTGGCTTTAGCTTGTGCTAGTGCGATCCGGGCACTGTTCTGTTGCTCCTGCGCACTTTGAAATGCAATTTCCAGCTCCTGGGACCTGTGCCGGGCCTCCTCAATTCTCTTTTCCAATCTATCCCTGGTACGAAGTTCTTCAGGTATCTTGCCCTCGGACTGTCTGAGTGAGCTCTCTGCTACAGCGAGATCTGTGCCTGCCCTTTGTAGTTCACTGTTATATGTTTTGACCTCTCTCTCTGCCTGCTGCCTTGCCTCTTCCAGTTTCTTTATCTGTGCCTCCAGGCCAGAGAGTCGCTCCTCTGCCTTCCTGGCCTTATCAAGTAGGGACCTGGCCTCTTCAACCCGGCACTTCATGCCTGAGATATCTTTATTCTCCTGTGCCCCCAGCTCTGCTTCCAAGATCTGAATCTGCGATTTTAGCCTGACAACGTGGTCACGGCTGGAAGAGGCCTCTTCCTGGAGTCCTTTGATCTGTCTGTCTATTTCCTTGAGCCGTTTCCGTGCGAGCTCAAGATCCGATTCCGTGGGCAGTTCATCACTGTCCTTTGCCGGCATGGGATGTTCGGTGGAGCCGCACACCGGGCAAGGGATACCTGCCTTGAGCTGCCGGGCAAGAATGGCCGCCTGGCCCTTCCTCCATCTCTCTTCCAGGAGTTCCAACTCCCTTGTGACCACAGAGCGATCTTTGTCCTTTTGAATCAATTTGCATTGTATTTCGGAAAACTCTGCGTCTGCTCTCTTGTGATCCCTGTAAAGTCCCTCAAGCCTTCTCTGCAGTTCATGTAAGCGCTGAAGCCTCTCATATTCGAGCTCTCGTGCATTGACCTGTGCGGCGAGCGTTACTGCCGCTTCTTTTTCCTTTTGGGCCTCCTGGAGTGCCTGCTCGTCTCTATCCAGGTCGGTCTTCTTTTCGTCACAGATACGGGCAAGGGTCTGCACTCTCTCCCTGAGCCCTATCACCTTGGAACGAGCACTGACCAGCTCCTCAACCTGTGTGCGGAGGGACTCCAGCTTATCTACCTCTCTTCTGGCCCTATCGCGCTCTTCCTGGCGAGATTTTTCCCTGTCGAATTCTCCGTCTGCCCTTGTCTTTTCTTTCTGAGCGCCCTCAAGGGCACTACGTGCTGTCCTGAGTTTTTTCTGCGCCTCGGTAAGCTCTTCTTCACGATCGCGCAGCTCACCCTCTATATCTTTTAGCCTGCCTGCCCTTCTCGCCCTGGCAAGTCTCTCCTCTTTCTCTCTGAAATCCTTCTCTCTGGCCTCCAGGGCCTGCAGATCTGTCTTGGCCTTTTCGTATTCGCTGACCTTCCTGGCTATCTCTCTGGCATCCTCCAGTTCTTTCCTGGCCGATCTCTCTTCCTGTCTCAGGGTCTTGATTGTGTCCTCAATGACACCTCTTTTTCTCTCTACATCTGACAACTTTTCTTTGAGCTCGGCCAATGTCTCTGTCCCCAGGTGCTCCAAAATCTCCTTTTCCCTCTCTCTGAGCCTCTCTACTTCGGTCTTTGTCTGATCGGCGGCGCCTTTCAGCGCCTCTTCTACCTGGTGATAGATACCGGTCTGGAAAAGGACCTCAAGGATCTGTTGACGCTCTGAGGAGCCAGCTGCAAGGAGCTCTCGAAACTGCCCCTGGGGCAACACTACTACCTGACGAAACTGGTCACTTCGGAATCCCAGGAGTCTTTCGATCTCCTCGTTGACCCTGCTCCACCTCTCGGCAATGACAACACCTTCATCTTCTCTCTCTGCCAGGGTCTGTTTCCAGAGTGTGGCCTTTGCAGGCTCTCTGGTCATGCCGCTACCGCGCTTCTTGGGACGGTCTTGGTCAGGTCTGCGGAAAACGCGGTAGGTCTCTGCTCCCAACGCGAAATCGAAAATAACCTCCGTGAGCACGCCGGGGTCAGCGTGGTCGCTACGCATGTGCCGTATCTGCCGCTCGCCACCTGAAGTCTCACCATAGAGTGCAAAGCACATGGCATCGAGTATGGAGGTCTTACCGGCACCTGTCGGGCCATGGATCAGAAAGAGGGGACGCCCTTCCAAGACACTGAAGTCGAGCACCTGTTCCTGGGCATAGGGACCAAAAGCACGTATGACAAGCTTAAGGGGCCGCATCAGGAGACCTCCCGTCTGCCACGGTGGAGTGCATCCACAATCTCTGCAAATGCCTGTGTCTCTGATTCAGACATCTCATCGCCCGTGACCTGAGAAAAAAAAGAGGAGAATATCTCTGCCTCAGATAACCGCAGGTGGTCTGTAGGTGCATGCGCATGCGCTGTAGAGTGTCCAAACAGAGGACGTTCAATGTGGAGCGTATTGGGATATACCTCACGTAACCTGCCCATTGCATTCAGTACTGGCTGTCGATCAAGGAGTGTTACCATGATGTAATCCTCTCGGTTTTCATCAGATCCTGCCTTCTTTAGGATATCTCCTAAAGTCCCCTCGATCTGGCGGACATCGTGACGTGGAGAAAGGCCAATCCGCTCGGTGGTGCATCTGCCGGTCGCGTCCATCTCGACGAGAGTTACTGATTTCTGGTGGAGAGATTCAGAAAAAGAATACTTTAGGATAGAACCAGGGTACTGGATGTAATCTCTGCCTGAGGACTGTGCCTGGTGTAGGTGCCCCAAGGCCACATAGTCAAAACCCTTGAATATGGCTGGATCCACTGTCTCTGAGCCACCAATAGAGAGAGGACGCTCTGAATCGCTTCTTTTCCCTCCTAGCACAGCGGCATGTGCCATAAGGATTGAGCGTCTGTCTACAGCCTGTCTTGCCCTGATGCACTGCAGGATCCGGCGTAGGGCCGACTCATGGTCCCGGATATTGTCTCCACCGATCCTCTCACGTATCACAGCAGGCTCTGCAAAAGGTAATGGGTAGATATCTACTGGACCATACCTATCTCCTATAACGACTGGCAGAGACTCTGGGACCAGGGACCCAAACACATGCAGATTACTGTTTGCTAATAGCCGCGCCCCAAAGCTCAGGCGCTCTGGGCTGTCGTGATTGCCGGCAATCAGCACTACAGGCACGCCTACATGGGCAACGAGCCGCGACAAGACATCGTCTAAGAGCGATACAGCGTCCTGTGGTGGTACGGCCCGGTCATATATATCTCCAGAGACAATCACGACATCGACCTGGGCATCCTGCACGATCTCTATTAATTCCTCCAGGACATATGCCTGGTCCTCTGTGAGGTGCACGCCATGAAAGATCCTACCCAAATGCCAGTCTGCTGTATGAAGAATTCTCATCTATATCTCTTGATGGCCTTTTGAAGGTTTCAGTGATGTGAACGGTTACCCTCATCTCCCAGGACTATATATTCTCTCAGCCTGTTGCGAATCATAGATATGGTCTGCATCTTGTCTAGAGACCAGCCAGGGGCCACCAGCTCTGTCCTTTTCGGGTCTCCTGTGAGTCTCTGGATTACTGTCCCTTTAGGTAGATTGGCCAGGGCCCAGGCCACCATATCTACATAGTCTCTCTGTCCTATGGGAGTATATTTACCTGCCCTGTAGATCCTGTCCATCTCTGTATTTGTCGAGATGTACAACTGGTGAAACTTTACACCGTCTATGTGGAGGTCTGCCAAGAGCCTGACCGTTGCCTCCATCTCACTGCGTCCCTCTCCAGGGAGCCCAAAGATGATGTGTGCACATACCTTTAGGCCATAGGCCCTGGAGATCTCTACGGCATGGACAAAGTCAGATACTGAGTGTCTCCTGTTTATCCTGGCCAGTGTGGCATCAGATGCGCTCTGAAGCCCATATTCTATCCAGACCATGCGTCCCATGCCAATACGAGAGATCAGGTCCAGACGCTCTCTGTCTATACAGTCTGGACGTGTACCTATGGACAGACCCACTACCTCTGGTCCTATAAGGGCCTGCTTATAGACCTCCTCGAGTCTCTCAATAGGTCCATAGGTATTACAGAATGACTGGAAATAGGCAATGTATTTCCTGGCCCCATATCGCCTGCGTGCCCACTCGATCCCTGATCTCATCTGCTCGGCTATGCCTATGCCTCGGCTGTAGGCCCCTGTCCCTGAGCCCCTTGCGTTGCAGTAGATACAGCCGCCTCTACCCTTGGTCCCATCCCTGTTGGGACAGGTAAAACCTGCATCCAGAGAGATCTTCTGTACTCGTTCGCCAAATACTGAACGTAGATACTGATTAAGACTGAGATACATCATCAATTAGTATCTGGGCCAGAGCCAGGTCAATGTAAGCGTTCACACCCCCTCTTGTTGAACCAGGCCCTAAGCCAGGTAATGGCCTCTTTCTGGGTGTCAACTATCCCCTCTACCTGTGCCTCTTCCAGGGCATCTATGGCCTCTCCTATTATGGGTCCTGGAGATAGACCAAAGATCCTCTGGATATCATGCCCTGTCAAGAGTCTGGGCCGTCTCTCTATAGGCCTCAAGAGCTCCTGATAAAAGGCATGTATCTTTTCCCACAGCCCTGCCAGGACTGTATCAAGGTCTGGTGGCTTTAGAGGTCCACAGCCGGCCATGCTGTCGGCCATGGCAAGGAGAAAGAGGGCAGGATAGTCAGGGCCTGTCTCCTTGAGGAGTCGCCTCATGGCCCGCTTGCTGGGGCCGCCATGCCTGAAGTCCTTGAGGAGATGAAAGGGCCGCATGTGCAGCCTTACCAACCTGGCCACAAACATGGTCTTCTTCTTGGGCCAACGCATACGCTCTCCTATCTCCAGGGTCATGGCAGACCCGACATGGTCATGTCTGTAGAAAGTGAGGCGGTCTTTCTTTCTTCTCCTACACGATGGCTTGCCAATATCGTGGAGAAAGCTCGCCCACTTGAGCTCAGGTACACGGTCCAGGTTCTCTCTGATCCAGGTCTCAATAGGCCTGCATAGAGGAAATTTTTGGCACGGATCTGCAATAATGACCTCTATGGCCTCTAGGGCTGCAAAGCTGTGACTAAGGCAATCCAGGTGATGAAAGCCTGGCTGGGCCATGCCATCCATAGGGATAATTTCAGGCAGGATAGGCTGTAGTAGACCAGACTGAAACATCTCTCTGAGGGTCCTGCTGGCCCTCTCTGATTCCATAATCAGCCTGAGTTCATGCTCTATACGTTCTGAGGCAACTGAGACTATCATATCTGATAGGCCCTGGATATGGGTCTGTGTCTGTTGCTCTATCTCAAAGTCCAGTTGGGACCTAAAGCGAAATGCCCTAAGGAGCCTCAGTGGGTCAGATACCAGATTCTCCAGTGAAATTGCCCTTATTGTCTGGTTCTCAAGGTCTGCCAGGCCCCCTATAGGGTCAATGATATCCTGAGTAGGGATTGCCATGGCACTGTCAATGACAAGGGCTGCCACAGACAACGGTAGGGCCATAGCATTTATACTAAAGTCCCTATGGTATAGGTCTTCTTCTATAGTATGTGCCCCATTCCTATAGCACGTAAAATCTACTATAGATCCATGGGAAATGACCCTTGCTATCTCCTCCCTCTCGTCTAATAAGACAAAGGTGCCCCCTATATCTCTGGCAAAGTCTCTTGCAAGGTCAATGGCCCTATCTGACACTACCAGGTCCAGATCCATTGACTCCCTATGTAAGAGCCAGTCCCTTACAGCTCCACCAGCTACATAGACCTCCATTGAGGAGGCAAGTGACTCAAGCCCTTTTAAGACACGACTGTTCATCCAATATTTCTCCTCACCAGGTCATGGAGCTCTATCCTGAAAGATCGCATCTGCCTCTGCTTTTCTCTATCTGCCTCTGGAAAGGTACGGTTAGTCAGAAGGACAATCGAGATCTCGTCTTCCAGGTCCATCCAAAAGGAGGTACCTGTAAACCCCAGGTGACCTATACTCTTGTGAGAGAAGTGGCTGCCTGCAGTAGAGCCAGATGGAGAAGGGGTATCAAACCCGAGTGCCCATGTACTCTCAGGATCTATGCCACAGACCTGCCAGAATTCCTGGAGTCTCTCTCTTGAAAGACCAGGGGTCCTGTCACTGCCCTTATAGATATTCAACAGCCTCTGAAGTAGCCCTGTCACTGCCCTGGCAGTCCCAAAGAGACCTGCATGGCCTCCCACTCCTCCCAAGGCCCAGGCATTCAGGTCATGTACCTCGCCCCAGATGACCCCCTTCCGAACTGGACATACCTCTGTGGGTGCAATAGAGGAGAGATCGATTCCATGTCTCAAAGGAGAAAAACTCAGGTCTCTTATACCCAGGGGGCCAAAGACCATGTCCCTTGCCACATCTGCCAGAGACATGCCAGTCAGTTTCTCTATCAGATATCCAAGTAGCATAAATCCAAGATCGCTATATCTGGTCTGTGTCCCACAAGGAGATTCCAGGGGCACATTCAGGATCAAGTCTTTCATCTTTGAGGCACGAGCTTCCATGGGCAGACAGGCCAGGTCTCTATAGATGGGTCTATAGGCGGGTAGCCCTGATGTGTGACTCAATAGATGACGGATAGAGATCCCAGACTTATCCTTTGTGACACCTGGGAACAGATCTCTCAGGGTATCATCGAGACACAGAGACCCCTTTTCTATCAAGGCCATGACAGAGACTGCAGTGACAAGGGGCTTGGTGAGAGATGCAAGGTCATAGAGCGTACCTGGACAGACCCTTGGAGACCAGGGGACATAGGTAAGTCTACCTGATGCCACATCGATTATGACCTCTCTACCTACCGATACAGTCAATTCTGCTCCAGGAAAGAGGCCGGTCTCAAAGGCCCTTTCAAAAAGGCTATTCAGGCCCTGACAGGACAGACAATTATCTCTAGCTGTCACCTAAAATGGGACGTCATCTTCTATAGGAGGCTGTGGCGGCGTCAGGTCAGTCTCTGCCTCAATATCTGGTCTTGCATCCTTAGGATCTAACATTATCAGGTCCCTGGCAATGATCTCTGTGGTCCAGCGCCTATTACCATCCCTATCTTCCCAGGATCGAGTACTCAGTCGGCCTTCCACATAGACATTGCTCCCCCTTTTTAGATACTCTCCGCAGACCTCGGCAAGCCGTCTCCAGGCCACGACCCTGTGCCACTCTGGCTCTCCATCTTCCCACTGGTCTCCCTTTTTGACCCTTGTATTAGTGGCTATCCTGAAGTTGGCAACTGCCGTACCATCAGCAGTATAGCGTATCTCTGGGTCTGCACCCAGACGCCCAATAAGCATAACTTTATTGAGACTCTTTGACATACTTTTTACCTCTTTTGCTTGCCTGGACCTCCATGCTAAGTGGTATAATTACTATGAAAGTACAGGGTATCTATTGTCCCTGTCTCCTGCCAGGCCTTTCAAGCTTAAATTTAGCAATGCTATCCTCCATAGGAACTGGATATTTTCCATTAAAGCAGGCAAGACAAAAACGTCGGGGGTCTCCACCCGCGGCCTTCAGCATGGACTCTATGCTCAGGTAATAAAGGCCGTCCAGCCCCAGGAACTGTCGGACTTCCTCTACAGACCGCCCGGAGGCCACCAACTCATCCCTGGTGGGGAAATCTATACCATAATAGCAGGGGAAACGTATTGGCGGACAGCTCACCATCATGACTATCTCCTTGGCCCCTGCCTCTCTTACTGCCTTGATTCTTGTCTTGCTGGTGGTACCCCTTATGACAGAGTCCTCTACTATTACTACCTTTTTGCCCCTTATGACCTCCTTTACTGGATTCAGCTTGATCCTTACCTCAAAATCCCTCATGGACTGACTGGGCTCAATGAAGGTACGACCAACATAGTGATTCCTTATTACAGCGAGTTCAAGGGGCAGATTGGTGGCCTCTGCATAGCCTACAGCGGCGTAATTTCCAGAGTCTGGAAAGGGCATTACAAAGTCGGCATCCACGCTGGTCTCTTTGGCAAGGGCAACCCCAAGTGCCTTTCTGAAGGCATAGACGTTCTGTCCAAAGATATCGCTGTCAGGACGGGCAAAATAGATAAACTCAAATATGCAGTTTGAACTCCTCTGTGATTCAATTGCCTGAAATGACCTCAACCCATTTGCGTCTATTACTACCACCTCTCCAGGCCCTACATCCCGAAGGTACTCGGCCTGGATAAGGTCCAGTGCACAGGTCTCAGAGGACAGGATATAGGAATCATTCAGCCTGCCGATACATAGGGGACGAAAGCCCAAAGGGTCTCTGAACCCGATCAGGCTCTTTTCTGTGGCCATTACCACTGAGTAGGCCCCCTTAATAACGTTCATGGTGGACATTATGGCCTCATCTATACCTCGAAGCCCGGCCTTTGCCAAAAGGTGGACCATTACTTCGCTATCTATTCCTGTCTGAAAGATAGAGCCATTGGCTTCGAGCCTCTTTCGGATAGAGGCGGCATTTACAAGATTCCCATTATGGGCTAATGCCAGGCTGGATCCGTTGTGGTACACCCGAAAGGGCTGGGCATTTTGCAATACTGAAGACCCTGTAGTGGAATAGCGTACATGACCTACAGCTATATGTCCCTTAAATCCCTTTAATATGGCCTCATTGAAGACCTTGCTGACAAGGCCCATGGCCTTGTGTTCATATACTACATTGCCATCCGAACTGACAATACCAGCACTCTCTTGCCCCCTGTGTTGCAGGGCATATAGACCAAAATAGGTGAGCTTGGCGGCCTCTGGATGGCCAAAGACCCCGAACACCCCGCAGTCCTCTCGCGGCAGAGCCGATGGTAAAAGAATCATAAAAGGAACCCCCTGGATTATAGACATATAGACTATACTATTAATTCTCAATGCTCAATAGTCTCAGGATCACAAGATTGACCTGGCGTAACCGTTTAAGCGCCGGCCAGCAGTGGCCTTTTGAAGGTTTCAGTGCGGATTGATGGGCAAAGGCCTGATCTTGTGGCCAGGGAGATGTGAAGAGTTACAGATCACGGGCAGTCTATGACACCACTCTATTCCTAAAACTCAACCTGAATACCTCCATATACTGTGGTCGCCGGAATGGGATAGTCCAGGCGTTCCCAGACCCTCTTGTTTGTGATGTTTTCGATTGCCAACAGGAATTTGGTGTCCAGTCTATGTATTGCATTGGTCTCATAACTCAGTCTCAGGTTGTGTATTGCATAGCCTCCAAGATAGGTCATGGGTTGATATTCTGGCCTCTTTCCTGCCATCTGTGGCGGTACACCAGGGGCCCCGCCTGCAAATCTCTTTGCAGTATATCTCGTCTGCCATTCAGCCGTGAATCCCCTAAATGGCCTGGCCCTGAGGGTCACATTCAAGATGTGCCTTGGGGCATTGGAGAGGTCATTTTCTCCCCTATACATCCTCTCAACCAGTTTATCTCTGTGTTTTTTGGTATCTTCATAGGTATAACTGCCTTCTATCTCGAGATAGCGGCAGATGATATACCTGCCAGACAGCTCTAGGCCCCAGAGGTCCAGGCTATTTATATTGTATGTAGGTGGATATGAGACAGGGAATTTATTTATATAGTCATATATGTCCTGGTGAAATAGGTTGATATGATAGGCAAATCTCTTTGTTGCCTGTCTGATTCCAAGTTCATAGTCCCATCCCTTTATGGGTCTCAGTCCGCCGATAAGCGTCTGCCATGACTGTCTATATTTATCTGGTATTTTGTCTGCAGGTGCCATTGGGGGTTGCCTAAGACCGTAATATGCCCTCAGGACTGCACGGCCTGGAGAAGAGATGAAGTTATAGTTACTGTACCATCGATAGGTATCTGCTATGGTAGGGGATTTAAAGATCCGCCCGCCAGTGAAATATACAGACAGGTTGTCTAACGGTCTATAGGTGAGCGTATATCGCGGAGACCACTGATGGTGGCCTATATGGTCTTGAAATGTCCCATGCCGGCCAGTAGGCGTATATCTTTGACCTACATCTCTTACTGTGTTTTTGAAGTCATCGTATCGGATACCTATAGTGAGATTCAGTCTCGGGAGTATATCCCAGGAGTCTTGGAAAAATGCCCCCCATAGGTCCTGATTAAAATAGACTATCTCCCTTCCCTGGTGGTAGTATTTCCAGTGTGCATCTGCATCTCCATAGGTAAATTCACCTCCTAGACTCAAGGTATGTGGGCCAAAGGAGTGATGGATCTTACACTTTATAGATGGGGTCCTAAAATCAGAACTATAACCATTAGTCTCTCCATCTTTCCAGTGGTCTTTTAGGGGATTGCTATAACGGTCCTGCTTGGTATAAGACATACCCATGTCGACCAGATCTGAGGTATAGGTGATCTCTCCCCCTATATTGTCGAGATTGAAATCACTTCCCTGTGCATAGCCCCTTGCCTCACTCCAGACATTCCAGAGCACCCTGTCATCCAGGACATAGCCCTCGTTTTTGTGATATCCATATCCCGTAAACCTGATCTCTCCAAGGTCTCCAAGGTCGATTCCCGTACTCAGAAAGCCGTTTGAGTCCTCAATGTTGTTGTTCTTTAGGTACTTATTTTTCTTGTGGTATGAAGCGCCTGCAAACCAATCCAGGGGACCATATGTCCCTGAATTTGTGATCATTGACTTTCGGTCGTGATATCGGCCATATGATCCCCTCAGCCTTGTCTTTACCTTTCTAGAGCCCCTCTTGGTGATGATATTTATAGTCCCGGCAACCGTGTTTCCATATTCTGCAGAGCCTACCCCTTTTGTCACCTCGATCCTGTCTATGGCATCTACAGGTATGGTCTCCCATTCAAAGGATCTGGTATAGTATGTCCCCATCTGGCCTGCAGGCATACCATTTATGAGGATACGCATATCTTGGTCCTCCAGGCCCCTTAAAAAGACCTTTTTCCCATAAGACGAGTCCTCTACAAGGATTGACTGTGACTCCCTCAATAGGTCTGTAATATCGTTGGTCTCGCCTGCCTCGATCTTTGCCTCAGGATTTATAATAGTGGTTGTAAGGCCTGGTCTTAATAAGGCATTCACCCTCTTTCCAGTTACCTCGATTGGAGGTAGCTTCTGGACCTTGGCCCTCTCTCCAGCCCATCCTGTCTGAGAAAAAAATAAAATAGAGATAGACAGTATTGCAATCAAGTTAAGGATGCTTATTTTTTTGTATCTAGACATCATTCTCCCTCTATTTAACAAAAGGCCAGGAGAGCTCTGCTGGATTTCGATCCAGTTCTGCCTTCCTGGCTTATTGTTTACTGTGAAGACAGCTCGAAGTCGGAAGCTAGAACTAAGAGATTAGATATATGATTTTTTGCCCTATCCTTTGAGCTTTCGACTTTGAGGCCTGAGTATGAAAGTTTAGATAGATTCAGGGTATAGAGCTCCATGAATCTTGCAATCTATATAGGTTGTTGATTCGCTGAAAGCACGGGATGCAATAGAGATTCCCGTGATATTCAATGGCACGATCTATCAGGACTTCACGGTGACAGATATGACAGATCTTATAGAGTGAGGGCAGCTCAGCAGATGCAGTCTCGTACCTCAGCTCTTCCAGATCGAACATATCTTCCAGGTCCCATTTAAATAGGGCCTTGATCCTCATATCCATGAGCCTCTGATATTCCAACACGTCGTCAAATGTCGCCTCTAATCCCCTGATCTTTTCCCAGAGCCCTTGATACCTGTCCTCGTCTCCATAATGAGGCCTTTTGAGAGACAACCTGAGGGCCATATGTCTATCTCCTGGCAGCACAAATGTATAGTTGTGTTTGCCAAAGTCCATGACCTGAAGCCGTTTATTCCCCAATGTAGTCCCAAGCAGGACCTGAATGGCATCTACTGCAGAGGTAGTATTTTCTGCAATCAATGAAAAGTCTTTGCCAGGAAGATATCTATGTGCATATTCACTTACCCTCACCCCAATTACGAGCTCAGGACATAGGTGACCATGAAAGTCAACTACCTTCTCGATAGCCATATTTAGCAGCATCTTTCTGTCTCTTCTATATAGGGCCATCAGCTCTCTGTCGCTCAATATCCTGAAGCTCAGGACCCAACTGCCTTCATTAAGCCGATTGTCAGGATGGCTGGCCAGAAAGTGAAAATATAGAAAATAGACCTCTTCATAGTCGTCCTCTATCAGAAATGCATTGATTGGCCAGCCAGGCTGTGTCCTGAAGTAGTCAAGGACTCTGGTGATGCTATGTCTCTCTCTGCCACGCCTAAATCCAATGGGCAATCCATTGCTGTCCACCTCTACGGTCACTTCTTTTTGGATATATTCAAACAGGTCGTATTGAATGGATCGCAGTGCCTCTGTTTTGTCCATAGGAGTACCTCTCTATTACCCACAAAAAAAGCCACGAGGTGCGTCTCTTTCTGAGATGCTATAACCTTCGTGGCCTTTTTACAGAAAACTGGTGATACTAGAGCGACTTCTGCCGCTGATATATTGGATATATCTTACTTAAGAGGTCGTAAGAAGTCAAGGGTGAGCTTTGCATTCCTCATTTGTCACCCCAGGCCTGCTCTGTTTCCCAGATCCAAAATCCATCGATTGCTTTTTGCTATAAAAGAGGGCCTGACTATCAATTTTTCCAATTTTACAAATCATCATAGCCTCTATATGCTTACGTTCCAACGACGGCTGATGGCCCTTAAGGAGAGTTGCATGAGCAGGCGGATGAACAGGAGAGAGTTTATAAAATCCCTTTTGAGCGTGGCTGCCGTAACAGGTTCATACCCTGTCCTTTCATATGCTGCCTCAGAGCGTATTTCTCCCACAGGAAGGGGGATAAAAAAATACGTAACAGGATGTATGTGGTGCCAGAACGGATGCAGCATGATCGTCTATATAAAAGACGGAAAGGCCGTGCACCTGACAGGAAATCCCGATGATCCGGTCACAAAAGGCAAGATCTGCATAAAGCCCTTTGGCAGCCTGGAACTGCTTAACAGCCCCTATCGTCTTCTATATCCCCTGAAACGTACAGGTAAGAGGGGCGAAGGTGCCAGGTTTCTGCGTATAAGCTGGGAACAGGCCCTTGATGAGATTGCCTGGAAGTTAAAAGAGATACGTAAGAGATATGGAGGGGAGTCCCTGGGCATCTGGGCATCGGGCAGGAGTGCATATGATGGAAGAGTCATCAATAAGGCCTTTGCAAGGCTCTATGGCACTCCCAACTATGAGA
>JALTHG010000012.1:0-299 GCA_027004715.1 Deltaproteobacteria bacterium | reverse complement strand
CGATGATCCGGTCACAAAAGGCAAGATCTGCATAAAGCCCTTTGGCAGCCTGGAACTGCTTAACAGCCCCTATCGTCTTCTATATCCCCTGAAACGTACAGGTAAGAGGGGCGAAGGTGCCCAGTTTCTGCGTATAAGCTGGGAACAGGCCCTTGATGAGATTGCCTGGAAGTTAAAAGAGATACGTAAGAGATATGGAGGGGAGTCCCTGGGCATCTGGGCATCGGGCAGGAGTGCATATGATGGAAGAGTCATCAATAAGGCCTTTGCAAGGCTCTATGGCACTCCCAACTATGAGA
>JALTHG010000011.1 GCA_027004715.1 Deltaproteobacteria bacterium | reverse complement strand
ATCATTACAAAGGCAAATGCCGATCTTGATCTCGCACTGGATGCAGTTTTACAGTCAGACAACCTGGACTATATACTTTTGGGCAGTGGAGATGGTGACTTCTTCAGGCTCGTCAGGGTCCTTCAGAACAAGGGGAAACGGGTAGATCTCCTGTCTTTCTCCAATACCAGTTCAGAGCTCCGGCATGAAGTGGACAACTACTTCTCTGGCTACCTGGTCCCTGGGATCCTCTTATCTAGGGGCAACTCATCGCGTGTACGCGGGATAATGAATAGCTTTAATGAGGAAAAGGGGTTTGCCTTTCTGGCTGTACGAACTGGACTCGGGCTCTTAGATGTACGCGACGATGTCTTCTGTCATATCAGTGACTTTAGGCACAGAGACGGACGTCCTGTAACAGATCAGTCCTTTGCACAGTTAAAGGCCTCTGGACAGATCTTAGAGTTCGAACTCATCGAGCGGAGTGATGGCAAGGTAAAGGCAGTAAATGTGACAGAGTTTGAGCCAGAGATAAAGTGAGAATAAAGGGCCTCTTTACAGAAGCTCTGCCACTGAGACAGTACGATCTCCAAGCAGGTTCACATAGCTGCCCAGCTCGTTGTCATACCACCCGTAGATGACCGCCTGGGTGATCGCAATCCTCAACAGGTCCTGGCGGCTGTCCTGAGGTTGCTCCCCCTGTCTCACGACCTTACACACCTTTCTTAGATCTATATCTACCTCTGCTGTACGGGTATGGGTCTCATTTCCTTCAATAATGGCCGCGGCCCTGGGATACCCAATAATATCAGAAGAGACGTTTTGTTCCTCTGTATAATGGAGATATCCGCGGGGATCTCGTCTGGCTGCCTCTCTGTAGATATCATTTATCCTCTCCCTCCGGATAGATTCACCAGATGCCTCTTCCTGGAGATTCACAACCAGGATGACCAGGGACCCTGTAGTAGTGGGAATACGTACAGACTCAGCGATAAACCCGATCTGTTTCATCTCTGGTATCACCAGGGCAAGCGTGTCTGCCGCACCAGTGGTAGTCAATATGATGTTGTTCATGACGCCTCGATTTTTTCTCAGGTCTCTTGCCCCGGACTTTGGAAGCCTGTCAAGGACCTCCTGAGAGCCTGTCATGGCATGGACAGTGGCCATAGAGGCAGTCAGGACCCTCTGGATACCGAAAGAGTCAAGGAGGGGCTTTATCATATGTGCCAGGCAGGTGGTTGTACAGGAGGCATTAGAAATGATCCTGTGAACACGAGGGTCATAGCTGTCTTCATTGATGCCCATAACGGTCGTGACTGCATCCTCAGGCATGGCTCTGGTCTTGTCTTTTATCTTAAAGGGGGCCGATACAATGACCTTTTCTGCACCACACTCGAGGTGTCCCCTTACAGAGCCCCTTGGGTCATCAGGAGGAATAGTAGGATCACGAAACTGCCCTGTAGTGTCCACTACCAGCCTGACACCGTGCTCTTCCCAGCCAATATCTTTGGGGTTCCTGGAACTTCGCAGGATCTTTATCTTCGTGCCATCTAGGGTCATGGTCCCAGATGCATCATCTATATCCCCTACTACCTTCCTGGCCTTATACCCATAGAGATAGGCATCAAGGGACCCATAAGTAGAATCTCTATCCAGATAGTGGGCTATATCTCCTAACGAGGTCCCAACCTTTCGTCCTATATTGACCACTATCTCGTCAAAATACTTCCTTGCAATATGGTGCCATAGTGTAAGCTTTCCTATCCTTCCAAGTCCATTGATACCCAGCTTGGCTCTTTCCATCTTTAATACCCCCCTATTTCTTTGATCTTCATTTGACCTAGATAGATAGAACCCTCAGTCCCATCTATACTGATCCAGTCTCCTGATTTCAGGAGCCTTTGACCTAATGAGCAGGTCTTCTCAATCTCCCTGCAGACAAGGTCTGCACACCCCACAACACAGGTCTTACCCAGTCTATGGGCCACAATTGCAGCATGAGATGTAGAGCCTCCACGGGCCGTAAGGAGACCATCTGCCCCATAGACCTCTCTGATGTCGTCTGGGACCGTATCGTTTCTTATAAGGATCAGAGAGGTCCCTGGCTCTATCTTTCGCCAGTACTGTATTTCGTCTAGAGTAAAGACGACCCTGCCACTCATGGCCCCTCCACTTACCCCTATCCCATGTCCAAGGAGATTGGCAGGTGTCTTCTGTGCAGGGTCAAAGGAATAGACCTTTTCTCTCTCTCTTATGACCATATCTCTGGTCTGGAGGCAATAAAGGTCTCTTGCACTAGGGCCCTCAAATGTAAATTCCATCTCTTGAGGGCCCCATTTCCTTGTATAGACAAGCTCTTCTGCCCATCCTCTAATGCTATGATAGATCTCTGGGAACAGGACTTCAAGGGTACTATCTCCCCTGTTCTCTATCTCTGCCTGTTTTCTCGATATAGGTAGGGTCCTGACCAGACCTGCAACCACGTCTTCACCCTGGTTCTCCAGGGTGAAATCCCCCCACAACATCAGTGCGTCTCCGGATCGCCTTGGGCTATGGGTAAAAAATACCCCTGCACCAGACTCCTGAGATACATTGCCAAAGACCATGGCCTGTACTGTCACAGCAGTCCCCCAGTCATCAGATATACCCATTATCTTGCGGTATGTCTTTGCCTTGAGCGCATTCCAGGAGTCAAAGACCTTCCTGATAGTAAGAAAGATCTGCTCAAATGGAGATTCCTCGATCTCTATCCCATTGTCGCGGATCAGAGACTTGTAGGTCAGGGCGACTCTCTTCATCTCTGGTCCAGTAAAGTCCTTTTTGTAAGACTTGCCTAAATGTCTCTTAAAATAGGCGATAATGTCGTCAAAATCATCTCTCTTGAGTCCAAAGGCCATGCCATAGGACTGGAGAAATCGCCTATAGGTGTCCCATGCAAACCACTCATTTCCTGTCTGTGCAGCCATCCCCTGGACAATATCCTCATTGATTCCTGCATCAAGGAACGAATCCATCATCCCTGGTTGTGAGATAGCAGAACCACTCCTCACTGCCAGGAGTAGAGGCCTATGGAGATCACCTACGGCCTTTCCAGTCACCTTTTCGAGCCTGGCTATCTCATCTCTGATCTGTTCTTCAAAGTTTTTCCTTGCAGGCGCATAGTGGGTTATGATCTCCCGACATCTGAAGGCCTCAGTAGTGATGATGAAACCAGGGGGTACAGGGAGGCCATATTCCTTTATCCTGGCCAGATTGAACCCCTTGTTCCCGAGGTGAATAACATCTGAGAGTCCTGTTTTTACTGGATTTATAGGTGTCATTGCCTTTTGTGAATTATAACTCAGCAATAGACGCAGGTCTTCCTCTGGGAGTTCATCTGCCTGGTGATAGAGGGTAGTTAATATGCGGCTTACAAAGAGGTCAAGCTGCTGGAGGCCTAAAGAGGTAGCGATCCTGTCACGCAAAAAGATCTCTGTGACACGGTGAATCGATTTCCCACAGCCACTGCCCTCTTTAAGTGAAAGATATTTGGACCTGAGGTGTTCGATCGATATCTGGTCTAAGATCTTAGTAAGATTCTCCTGATATATGTTGTTGAAGTATTCGTTTGTGATGTTTCTCACGGTCTGGGAAAGGCTGCGAAAGATATCCAGATACTGTGTGAGAGAGAATCCCATGATCTTGAGGGAATGGGCCAGCATATCCAACTGTTCTCCCATCTCCAGGGAAAAGATCCCATCCAGTTCCAGGGCCTGACGGAACAGGATCAGATATGAGTAGATCTGGGTAAATGTGGCCTTTGTAATCAGCTTGAGATCAATGGTCTCCACGATCTCTTCAAAAAGGATGTTTACCAGGGACTCCAGACGGAAGGTCAGCCCTAGTGCATCAAATTTCATCTCATGATAGCTGCCATACATAGATGCTATATTTACAGTAAAATGCCGCTTTCTATAGATCTCTTCTTTGATCTCATAGCCCTCAGAAGAGAGGATAATTTCCTTCAGCTTGCCCAGGTAGTCCAGGAGTCCCTTTAGCCTCTGGACAGTATCTCTTTTCTTGAATACCTCTTCTAGCTCTCTCAGGTCTGGCAGACCGCTGAGCTGGAGTTCTTGCAGGTAATCTTGGATCTCAGTGAAGCCAGTATGGTATTTTTGATAGAGGAGCCTGTAGAAATTGATTGCCAGCTTCACCCTCTCCAGGTCGATCTCTGATGCACCTGGGACATCAACCAGTCTATCCAGATGATCAGGTACGATATTCAAGAGCTCAGTCACATCTGTGAGCCCTTCAAGATCAAAGAGGTAGTTAATGACCTGGTGCACGCCATCGATATAGGGTCCCTCTGTATCGATCTCCTGGTAGATATCCAGAGGCACAAAAGGCCTTATCTCCTCCCTGGCCTTGGTCTTCCAGAAATTCAGGGTGGCCTCCATGGCCCTGACGATCTGATTACTGCTCTCCACATGACTCTGTTTCCTCAGAAAGTGGATAAGGGGGTCCTTACACAGGCATATCTCATCGATCCTGGTAGAGATATCCCTGAGTCTTCCCTCTGCCCCAATGTCATTAAAATAGGTGGGAAAGAGGCGGGCCAGCTGTTTGACCAGGTTGTATACTGGGCCGATATCACTATTCAGCAACTGGGTTATATCTCTGGGGAATAGGTCTGTATCTTTTATCAAGACACCGCTCAGTGAGAGGTGAATAATCAGAGAGGACAGCAATTTTTTGGACAATTTCGGATTCAGTTCTATGAGCCGCATCCAGGTACGTATGTTCTGGATATGTGCAGAGTTTGACCTGATCTGCCAGTCGTCACCTACCCCCTTTATCCCAGGTGTCTGGAACCCTAGCGAGACGACCAAATCAATAAAAAAATCTATGATATCAGTATCATTGGTCTTGTAGACTCCCTGTCCTATATTCAGGACACAGTTCAATATCGTCTCTGGAAATCTGTGTATATTTGCCTTCAAGACCTCAGAGGCCCTTCTCAGGACCTGTCTGACTGGCGTGGAGTCCTCGTGGTAAATGAGCCAGCTAAGACTCCTATTGATGTCTCTCAAGGTCTCCTCGTGTATAGATGAAAGACCAGGGATATCCATTATATGGAGGAGAAATATCAGTCTTTCCTGATTTCCCTGGCCAGTATTTTTATTCAGAGCAAGGAGTCTCTTGGGGACCTTAGCATAGCCAGAGACAATATGGCCATATCCTGGAAGTCCTATAAGACGCTCCAGAGTGCCTCTCGGGTCCCTATCCGGGTCTGAGACCTGTAGAATGTCCTCTAACCTCTCCTTATAGGCACTTAGTTGCCTCCTGGAGATCGAGCCGAAGATATTGGCTATCTCTTCTCTATCAATTGGACCCCCGAGGTCCCTCTCAAGCCAGGACAAGGGATCTTGCTGTTCTAACCAATAGTCATAGGTATATCGGTAGTATCTGATCAAGAGGTAGTCGATTGCAGGAGAGATAGAGGCTGGAGGTACTGCCTGTAAATAGAGCCTCCCAAGGCTGCTCAACTGATAAAAACTCTTGACAAATAGCGAAAATATCTCTCTTGAATAGCTCCTGATCCGTTCAAATCCATAGTCCAGTACAGGCAGAAATCTAGAGATCTCTGTATCGAGGTCTCTGATGAGCCGTTGAATAAACAGGAGAAGATTATCGGCCGCATTGATCCTGATCTTTTCAGCTCTAGAGGAATCAATGGCCTGAAGAAAGATATCTATGTATAGCCTGACTGCCTCAGGCCCTTTTGGATGGCCCTTGATCTCTGGTAGATAATTAAAGGCATAGTTTTTTGCCTCTCTTACAATAAATCCCCAATCTCTGTAGGGACGACAGATCTTTTCCAGAAAGGCATGCAGTTTTTCTCTGACGCCATAGTAGTCCTGCATGACCTCCTGCAAGACCCTATATTTTTTATCAATACTCACAGATCCAATTATAAAGGCACACTCTGTAGTTTTTCCAAAATATTGATAAATTATAGCACAAAATTCACAGCCTCTCAAAACAAGTCAGACATAACTGTTTACATTCCTCTGGCCAGGGTGGCCTCTTCAGGGCTTCAGTAGCATAGCTCTGCACAAGATCAGACATCTAGAACAGATCTAGTTGCACTGCATCTTCCTGACGGCCTCTAGACCCATACCCAGGCAGATTCTCCTCTCTGGAAAAGAGGCTGACCTTTCCATAGACCCCATCATGGCCCGGGCTTATATGTACTTTACCTTTCCTCATTCGCCTTATCCCCTCCAGGATCCTGTCCGGGACAAATTGCCGGAGTTCCTCCTCACTCTTCCAGAGGAGTATGCCCATCTCAGGGCCTCCTATCTGTATCAGCCTCAGGTATTCCTTCTTGACCTTGCCTGTAATGCTGCGTACACCAAGGGCCTCTGCGATGATCTCCTCAAGAGGTATGAGGTGTACACATGGCCTTGCCGTCTTTGGGACAAAGCCTTCAGGCCTGTCGGCAAGTTCCTCTATCCGATGCAGAACTCCTACTGTGAGACCACGGCCACAGACTGGACACCTACCTCCATGCTCAATGGTCTCCCTGGGATGCATGCAGACACCACAGGCCCTATGGCCATCACAGTAGTATTTACCCTCTTGCGGAAAGAACTCAATGGTCCCCTCAAAGCCCTTAGCCGGGTCCTTGATGGCAGAGACAATTGCCTCATAGGTGGGTCTGCAGGAAAGGCAGTTTGCCTCTCTCCCCAGCCTGGAGGGCGAATGGGCATCAGAGTTTGAGACCAGGGTGTACCTGTCCAGAGCGGACAGCCGCCAGTTCATCTGTGGATCTGAAGACAGGCCTGTCTCCAGGGCAAAGATGTGCTCTGACTGCTCCTCAAAACACTCCTCCAGGGAATCAAAGCCAGACTTTGCACCAAAGAGGGAAAACCACGGGGTCCAGATATGTGCAGGTATCACAAAGCAGTCAGGAGATACGTCCATTATTATCCGGACGAGTTCCTTTACCGGAAAGCCAAAGATTGGGCGGCCGTCTGAAGTGATATTCCCTATTGCAGCCAGGCGTCTCTGGATCTCCTCTACCACCTCTAAGTCTGGTGCCAAAAAGACCGTGTGTATCCTGCGGTTTTTCCCTCCCTGTGTAAAGATATTGGATATCTCAGAGCTAAGGATAAATTTAGTCCCTTCAGGGTCATCTCTGCACACATAGAGCCCTGTGCCTTCGGGTTCCAGGGTCTCCTTTAATTCCTTGAGATAGCCCGGATGTGTAAAGTCCCCTGTACCGATCACAGACAGCCCCTTCTGCCTGGCTACACGGTTGAGGACATCCGGATGCATATCAGGACTTGTGGCCCTGCTATAGTGGGAATGGACATGAAAGTCGGCAAGAAAGGCCCCTTGTTTCCACGAGAAGACAGGATGACTCATTTTGACCCCTAAGACGATGAAATCGGCAGGAAGCCGTATTTTTTGTAGATCTCCTGGGCAGATGGAGACCTTATAAAATCGATGAATTTGACTGCATTGTCCGGGTGTGGTGCATCTTTCAACCTGCATATATAGTAGTTTGTCTTGTCCCTCTGATCGAGGTCTGCACCAGGCTCGACCACGTCAAATTCCAGGCCAGATGACCTTGCATGTATTACCTCTGTTGCCCAGACAGGTCCTACGTCTACTGTCTTTTCTGTAATACGTAAAGGGGTCTCTCTGTGATGGACCACTGTGAACAGGGTCGTCCCATCTGCACGCCCTTCCTCCATTATACGCCTGACCAGCCTGTCACCACCTGCCTGTCTGTACATGTCCATGATATGAAAGGCAATGTCCTCATTCTCCGGGTCTGGCTGAGAGATACGTACGTTATCCCTGCCCAGGTCTGTGACAGAACTTATCCGGGCAGGATTGCCTGCAGGCACCATCAGGGTCAGGCGATTATGCAGATACAGATGATAGTCACCCCTGTTGATATGCCCGGATTCCTCCAGGGTCTTCATCCCCTTCTCTGTTACTGAAGAATAGACATCTGGATGGACGTCCAATATCCTGTCTCTGAATACAGCACTGCCAGACAGGATCTGCTTCAGTTCGAGCCCTGGGGGGAGGGTCTCATAGAAGATCCTCTTGATATCTGGGTATTGTCTTTGAAATGCAGAGACAATCTCTCCCATTGCCATGAATTGATTCCCTGCCATAAAGAGGACAAGATCAGGAGAATCAGCGATCTCCAGATTGTGGAGGTCATCTGCCCTGTCAGATGGAATTATGGGAAGGTCCTTTTTGTCCATTGCCTTATCCCTCCTTTTGTTCAGGTCTAAAAATAATACTTGTAAGTGTTCACACCCCTCCTGTTGAACCATCTACTCGCCGGCCAGGCAAAGACGATACTAATTGACCTCTGCTACCACTCCCTTTTCCAGATAGAGTATTACCCCCCTGATCTCGTGATCTGGATAGAGTCCAGAGAGCAGGTCCATGTACTGAGATACCTGCTGTCTGTCCTCTGCCCTTGTCCTTTTGCCTGTCTTGTACTCACCTATCCAGAGGGTATTCTGGTCCTTGACCAGCCTGTCCAGTCTAAACAGGTTGCCTGACCTGTCGGCTATCTCTCTTTCTACCCAGGTCTGGCTCTCACTATCAGGCCAAAAGAGGGGCCTTGCCAGGGGAGAACAGATGGTCCTGGCCATGGTCTTCAGGTCTATCTCTCTGTCTGTATCGGGTCCAGGGATTTTGGGTACAGACAGGAGGGATCTCTGGAGCAGGGCCTCTACCTCTTCAGGGACAGCCGGGACCTCCAGGGGAGCATCCAGTCTCGCAAGGAGCCTGTGTACCATGTCCCCAAGACCCATGGCCCTCCTCCTTGCCAAAGGCATCAAGACCTCTGGATCTCTCGGCCTCCTTACCAGATATCTTGGCCAGTTCCAGACACCCTCTCCCATCTCTCTTGATCTCTCAGGGACCTCTCTCTGCTCTATCTGTCTCTTTGGGAGACCTGGCCCAATCCTCCCCTGTTCTGCCACAGGATTCCCCTTCAAGATAGGTTCCAACAGGGATATCAGCCTGTTTTTCTGCCGACCTCTTACCTTTTTGGGGACAAATAGATACAGCTCATCCCTTGCCCTGGTAAGCGATACATAGAGGACATTGAGTTCATCCAGCCAGTTCTTGCCACATTCTCTCCTATAGAGGTCAGAGAGCCTCTGAGATACATTCCTGAGTTCCTTGCTGGTATGCCATAATCTGAGCGCCTTGTCTTCAACAGAGTAGATGCGGGTATCTGTCTTTATCCCGAGGACTGCGAAGGGGAGTATCACCACGTCTGCCTCAAGTCCCTTTGCCTTGTGGATAGTCATGATCTTTACTGCATCTGTCTCTTGAGCGGTCTTTACCTCAAAGACCTCATCAGGTCCGGTCTCTACCCACTTGATAAATCCCCTGAGGTTACTGCCATATTCAGGCCCATATATATATAGCAGCTCCAGTAGCTGGTTTAGGGCAGCAGAGTGCCCTGGGAGATTCTGGATAAGTCTCCACCTGCGGATAAGTATTGAGACGAGGTCATAGGGTGGCATAAAGCCCACAGAGTCAAAGGCATCCTTCAGGGTCTTTTCCCAGAGACCGGGGATCTCTTTCCTGAGCCTCTGGTAGAGGTGATCTGTACATCTCTTCTCAAGCCATTCCCAGGGGCTTAAGTCAGGCACTTCTGCCTGCCATATAGCACTCAGTGCCTCTCCAGTGAGGACAGAGGCCAGGGCCAGGTCATCTACTGGCCTGTCTAAGAAACGCAAGGTGTCAAGGATGCCCTGAACAACAGGGTCTCCCCTGATATCTAGCTGTCTATGTGAAAATACAGGGATCCCTGCTGACATAAGATAGTGGCTCAGGTCCTGCACCTCCTGGTTGTCCCTGACAAGTATCAGGACGTCCTTGGGAAGATGGCGTTTAAGGATGTCTTCTCTCAAGAGCCTTGTTGACCTGTACCTTGCCTCCTCTTTTATATCTTCTGAGTTGTCTTTCTCTTCGAGCAGCTCTATCCTCACCATACCGTCCCTGCCAGAGCTCGCACGCTCGGGCGAGAGCTCCTGTCTGGCACCTGAAAATACATCAATTATATATCCAGGGTCTAAGGCCTCTGATATATCAGGATTCTCTCCTATCCAGTGTCCAAGATTCTCTCTACTGAATACCTGAGACACAAACTGGAGAATCACCTCCCTGCTCCTCCAGCTGTAGGGCAGGACTATGTCCTGAAGATCAGAGTTGCCAAGGGACCTAAAGGCCTCTGCTCCATTCTGAAATACCTCGAGATCACTCCCCCTCCACCTGTAGAGGAGCTGCTTCCTGTCCCCTACGCAGAATAGAGACCCTCCCTGTGACAGGGCATTTTCGATCAGGGGAAAGAGATTTCTCCACTGGAGGGCACTGGTGTCCTGGAATTCGTCCAACAGAAAGTGATACAGGCGATCTCCAAGGCGAAAGACTATCTCTGGCAAGATAAATTCCTCAAAGAGTCTCCTTGCAAGGGCGTTTATGTCACTCAGGAATATGCTCCTGGACCTGGCCTTGAGCCCTGAAAGACATCTCCTCCATGGATCCAACAGGTCTAGATATGGACAGGCCATCTCAAGGGCCCTCTTCTCTGCATAGGCCCCGGCAAGTCTCCTCAGGGCCTTCCAGCCGGCAGACAGGTCCTGTGGAACAGATGCCCCCTTGAGGCACAGATCCTGGAGCCTGTCTGTAGCCCATGCCTTTGAAGAGAGTGCCCCTGGCAGCTCTCTCCCTGCCACCCTTGAGATGGCCTTGTTGGCATGGTCCTTTAGCTTCAGACCCTGATCCCTTAACCTCTTCAGAAACTCCTGGGCCGAGCGGGACAACTCCCCTGCCAGATAGGATGAGCCCTTTTTCCTCTCTCCTGTCTCAAGGCAGAGGCCACAGGTGCTCTCTTTCTCATTGAAGCCCTCTAGAATCTGGAGGAGTTCTTTTTCTGGCCACCAGGAAGCCCCTCTCTTAGACCGGAGATAGTACTGCACAAAGCCCTGTAGAAGACCCCACAGGCCTGGATCCTGTGTCGAATCGAGCAGGATGTGGTCAAGGGCAGCCCTCTTCAGTGGCGCCTCGTGTGTCTCAATCTCATCCTGCCAGGACAGCCCCAATTCCTGTGGAGCCGCCATAACCAGACGATATATAAAGCTGTCTATAGTCTTTACCTGCCATTCATCGTACCTGGCAAGTATCTCGTCCACCTGTCTCTGCGCGGCCTCTTTCATCCTTGCCTCAGGCATATCGAGCAGGTGAGACAGGACTTCAGTGGCCTTCTCTTCTGCAAAGGCCACCTGTTTCAAGAGTTTCAATATGCGTCGCCGCATCTCTACAGTGGCCTCATTGGTAAAGGTGAGTGCAAGCAGGTTCTTGGAGCGGCTATGTGGTATCTTATCTGAAAGTAGAAACTGTACAAATCTGCAGGCAAGGAGGAAGGTCTTACCAGAACCCGCAGAGGCCTCAACCCTCAGTACATGAGGAAAGGAGAGTTCTCTGTCTGAAGGGATCAGCCTCATCTAAATTATATCAGGGGCGTAGCCCTGACCTATATAGAGGTTACGCACCAAATTGGAGGTCTCTTTGGCCCTGAAGAAGACCTCCTCGGCCTCTGCCTTTGAGGAGGGGGGACCAGATCTCCGAAGCTCACAGAGGGCCCTGGCGATCCGATGTGCCTCCTCTGGAGTCTCTGTAAGGTCAGAGATGGCCCTGGACAGGGCCCTCTCATCCATGTTCAGAAACTCCCTTTTTAGTCCAGGAAGAGATGCAGCTATGGCCTTGGTCAAGGCTATTGCCGCATCTCTGCAACGGGCAGTGACCATGTCTATGCAGTCCCTTCTCAGGGCAGCATCTGCCTCTCCAAGGTGTATCTGGGCATATTTTAGAAAGGTACGCACACGGATCATAAAGGGACCTATTTTTCTCTATCCAGGAATTTGTACAGGACCTCGTTGTCTCGGACCCAGCCTAGCTCTTGACGTACCACCTGCTCCTGGTATTTATGGTCTCCCTTGAGTCTCTTGATTTCCTCCTCAAGGTTCGCATTTTTCTTTGCAAGTTTCTGGTTTGAGACATAGATCTGTCTATGTTCACATCTCATCCGATAGAGCTTCCAGAGCCCAAATGGGCCTGCTATATCCCAAAATAAGAGGACTATGAGGGCAATAGCTAATATCAACTTGATACTGAATATGCCATTTTTATGGATCAAATCACTATGGCCCTGTCCTCGCACAATATACTCCAGGAGACGCAGGAGATGAAAATAGCTCGTAACCGTTCACAATGGCTCACTGGCAAACTCGAATTATATCTATTAAATAATCTTTTCTGAAGACATAAGTCAAGCCGTGACCTCCATCTGGCAAAGGATCTCATGGATGGGGTAACTGGTGAGTCAGGACAAGAAAGGCCTCATGGATAAACTGACTCACTGAAAAAAATGCCGCAAGGCCTGCTGTCCACTTGATTATCTGCACCCTGGTTGGATTGTACTTGAAAGTCTTTTTTGTGAGCCCAATAAAGATAAAGACCATTGCAAGACTGTAAAATGCACATGCAAAGATATCACGCAGGGTATGAATTGCTGCGTGTATTAACGGACCCTTACGCATAGAGAAGAGCAGGGTTATCAATACCATTTCTATCACAAATCTTTTGTCCTGATTTGTCCACTGGCTGTCTTTAGGCATTTAATCATTGTCCTCTTAGTCCCGCGGCACGGCCATCATACGCTCAACTGCCTTGAGGGCCTTTAGGCGAGTCTCTTCAGGTATAGTGATCACGGGTCTCTCTGCCTTGAGGGCCTGGAGTACGTCATTGAGGCCTGTCTTTTTCATGTCTGTGCATATCATCTTTGGAGAAACAGCCCAGAATTTTTTCATGGGGTTCTGTTTCTTCAACTGGTGTAAGAGCCCAATCTCTGTGCCCACGATGAATTCTGTTGCCCTGGACTCAGCTGCAAAGGTGAGCATACCACTAGTGCTCTTTACTGCATCAGCCATCTCTAGTACCTCTGGAAGGCACTCCGGGTGGGCCATCAGCACGGCCCTGGGATGGGCGGCCTTTGCCTCCTTCACCTCGCCTACTGTCAGGTTATTGTGAATCGGACAGTAACCAGGCCAGTAATGGACCTTCTGATCCGTGTGTCTCTGTACCCACATTGCCAGATTCTTGTCTGGGGTCATAAGTACCTCAGGGCCCTTTATGGACCTGACTACCTGCACTGCATTGGCAGAGGTACAGCATATATCGCTCTCTGCCTTTACCTCAGCCGTAGAGTTTACATAGGTGACTACAGGCACCCCGGGGAACCTGGCCTTCTCTGCCCTCAATCTCTCGGCATCCAGCATGTCTGCCATACCACAACCGGCATCCTGCACAGGCAGTATTACCTTTTTATCCGGACAGACAATGGCAGCAGTCTCTGCCATGAAGCGGACTCCACAGAATATTATAATATTGGCCCTGGTCTTTGAGGCCTGGATACTCAGGGCCAGAGAATCCCCTGTAAGGTCAGCGACATCCTGGACCTCTGACAATTGGTAATTATGGGCAAGGATGATGGCATTCTTCTCCTGTGCCAATGCACGGACCTCTTTTGTCAAATCTTCTACGGACATATTGTCCTCCTGACTTCACTTCTGAAGGTGATCTGCACGGTAGACCTTTACTCCTGGCGGGGGAACGAATCGAAAGAGGGCATCTGAAAGGCCCTTATTGACCTTAATATCACTGAATACGAGGTGAGTCTCTCCACCCAATTGATTTTTCAGCCACATCTCCCTTATCAGACAGGTCTTGGGGTCCAGCTTAATCCATATAGTACGTATCTGGGAAGAGGATTTTTTTGGGGTCAGCTTCAGTATCCACCTGTCAGATGATCGATCCGTTACAGGGTACTCTACAGTAAAGAGGCGTTTGAGGTCCCCTTTACCAAAGAAAAAGGCCCTGCCTATATCTGAGGAGAGCAGCCGGTTTTCAGGATAGACCATCACCTGCCTGGCCTCTTTCTCATAGATGTATACCTTCCGGCCACTGGTAACAATGAGTTGTGGTTCTGGAAGCCTGTATTCCCAGCGCATCATGTGTGGACGCCTAAAATAGACCATTCCCTCTGCCTTGACGGCCTCTGAGACACCAGGGCTAAAGGTCTCCTGTACAAAACGGCTGCTTATATCAGTGGTATTTTCATATCTCTTCTGTAACAGAGATACAAGCCGTTTCCCCTGATCTGGGAGATCTCCTGCAGAGGCCTCAGAGACAAGAGGCGATAGCATCACAAACACTAAAAAGAGACATAAAAACCGTATATTATACATAACTATTCCTTTTTACTACACTGGCCTTCGCAAGGACGGATACATACCTATTTAGTCCTATTAGATATTAAACATATTTTTCGAGATCCATCCAGTAGGGACAAACACGGTTCGCCCTTGCTATTGTCTATCGGCCACATCTCTTGTAAGTTCTCAATAAAAATATCCATCTTAGGAGAAATTTTATGTCAAAGGAACCTTCCTGGATTGAGACACTGCTGAATCCTTTATCATATCCCCATCCTGTAGATAACGTCCATATGGTCCAGACCCATATCTCCTGGGTATTCCTGGCAGGGAATATGGTCTATAAGGTAAAAAAGCCTGTAGATTTTGGCTTTCTGGACTTTACAACACTGGAAAAGAGGCATCACTTCTGCATGGAAGAGCTGAGGTTGAACCGCCGTCTGTGTCCAGAGATCTATCTGGACGTGTGGCCCATCACCCATGATGATGGTCAGATACAGCTCAAGGGTCCAGGAGAACCACTGGAATGGGCCGTGGTCATGCGGCGTATGCCAGATGAAGGCATGATGCCCTGCCTGCTTTCAGAGAATATGGTAGGCAGATCTGAGATCGATGCCATAGTCAGCAGGCTGGTGCCTTTCTATAGAGATGCAGCCAGGGGACAAGAGATCAGGAGGTTTGGAGACCTTAATGTAATACATCAAAATACTGAAGAAAACTTTGAACAAACCGTAA
>JALTHG010000010.1 GCA_027004715.1 Deltaproteobacteria bacterium | reverse complement strand
CGTATCTGGGCTACAACCTGAAATGTCCCCTCTTTTCTGACAGGAGGGTGAGGCAGGCCATTTCCTATGCCATAGACAAGAAAGAGATTATCCGGGGGGTACTCCTGGGATATGGGGTAGCAGCGACTGGCCCCTACAAGCCGGATGCATGGTTCTATAACCCCAATGTCAGGCGCTATCCATATGACCCCCAAAGGGCAATTAAATTGCTTGCCGAGGCAGGGTGGAAGGACAGGGACGGAGACGGCTGGCTGGATAAGGGAGGCAGACCATTCTCATTTACAGTAATAACCAACCAGGGGAATCCCCTGAGAGAGCGGACGGCCCAGATCATACAGTACCGCCTCAGACAGATCGGGATAAAGATGAAGATCCGTACCATTGAATGGACGGCCTTTATCAATGACTTCATAGACAAGAGGCGGTTCGAGGCAGTCATACTGGGCTGGACACTGGGGCAGGACCCGGATATCTATGATATATGGCACTCCTCCAAGACCGGAGAAAAGGAGCTCAACTTTATCAGCTACAAAAACCCTGAGGTAGATCGTCTGCTCATAGAGGGACGGAGGACCTTTAATCGCAATAAACGGAAAAAGATCTACTGGCGTATCCAGGAGATCCTGGCAGAGGACCAGCCATACACCTTTCTATATGTCCCCATGGCCCTCCCTATAATACACCGGCGTTTCAGGGGGATCAGACCTGCCCCTGCCGGCATAAGCTACAATTTTATACGTTGGTGGGTGCCAAAGGACGAGCAGAAATATATAATGCCTTAAGGTCCTGCATATATCCTGTGGTAAGTGTTCACCCCAGATTATGCACTTCAAATGCCGAACAAGATGATTCCTTTTATAATTTCAGTAGATTATCGTTAATATAATGTCAAAAAATATTCACCTAAATGGTGACAGTTCCCAACAGCAGAAACGTTCGGCATTTGAAGCCACAAGGGGCTCGCAATTTCACCGAATTTGCTGCGTTGTCGGGCACTTGAATGACCATAGTACGTCTGCGTACCCTCCGCCTTGCACCTTCGGCAAACTTGCAAGCTGCATAATCTGTGTTCACATCCCCTGGCCGGCATTGTAAACAGTTCAACAGTTACCCCTTGCGCCTAGGCAAAAAAGCTCTGCATCACCTTCCTAAATTCCTCTCCACGCCAGGCGGCATCAGGTCTTGTGGACCCAGATATAAGGACGTCTCTTCTGAGAAACTTGAGAAAATCAGAGACCCCTGGAATGATTACTCTCACCACTGGGAAGTCCAGTATTGGATGGGTATAGTCTAGCAAGATATAGTCTGTATTAAATTTTTTACATATCTTCTTAATCTCCTCGATCTCTCCAGATATATCTCCTATCTTACTGGATCTATAGGACTCAATCTCTCCCTTTTCTAAAAAAGAGATATCTTTTAGAGAGATACTGCACTTCATCAACATATAGAAGTCTTCAACCTGAGACCTGGGAATAACTGCCCTGTCAAGCTCTGGACGGGGGCTCGAGAGGGTATTTCTGCCCTGCATGCTCTCTGTAAAGCACCTGGTCAGGGCCTCGTCTAGATCAAATGATACTCCAGGTATCAATATCCTGTATTCCAGACGGTCAGGACAGAGGTTGTTGTTTTTGAACAAGACACCTATACAGGGTAACAGTCTGTTCAGAGAGAGGTCCTTGATAGTTATATCGACATTCTCTCTCTGAAAAAATCGGATCATGTCGTGTATAAGCACATTATCTACAGAATCTGGATCGATTGAAGGGACTATCTTTTCAGATTTGATTATTTGAATTTGGGAATAACGCTCAAATATCTCACATGTGGCCTGGATCATGGCCTCCTCAATGGTATTTCCTGCTGCCATACCATTGGATCCATGGATATATGTAACAAAACTGACTGGGACCTTTATTGGCCTATCCTGCATTACTGAAAATCCATCGACCCAGTGTCTGGCCATCCTGCTGTCCTTGATGTCCCTGATGTCTCTATCTGTCAGCTGGGTCTCATCTACAAGCAGATCCTCTATCCTGAGGGGGGCCTCCAGGTCATCCTGATGGGAATATACATACCCATCCATCCATTCGTAGTCCAGGAACCTCCTGGTCTCCCTACTGTAGAGGACAGGGACGTTGAACCTCACCGACTCCTCAAAGAACGGATAGAATAGCCCTGCACTGAGGCGCTCGGCCAACTCTGCATATGCACTGGCCTCTGCCAGCTCAGGCGTAATGCCCTTGCCATTACAGACTATCTTTATTGAATTGATCCATACCTGTCCCCAATAGATATTGTCTGATACCCGAAAGGGACGATACTCTGCCTTGAGACCCAATCTCTCCAGGCCATCTTTTATCCTCCTTACCGTATTAGAGGGGACATCACACTTCCCATACTCATTTCTGACACAATTTCTAAATTTCATCAGATCAATCTATATATCAAAAGTCCCTAATCTAATTTTTTGAATCTTCAGCTCCGCCTCGGTTTCAAGCCGAATCCTGACTTGAGATTGATTGTCAAATGGTCGGCTGAAGCAACAATTGTCTGGACCTGTTTCCTGATATATGTTAGTCGAAGTACAGATATAGAACAACACCCCTTCATGGATGGCTTCCCTTGCGTTGTCTTCTTCCTCGGCCTCTGAGTTAAATCTGATGTCTTTAAGTCGGTTTACAAGTATAATGTCCATGTGCTATATTTCTGTCGTCTCTTGGTGTTTTTTTTACATAAAAATTTCTTTTTAAGATAAAAAAATTAGGAGGTTAGCCATGAAGAAGATCTTGGTTGTTTCTTGTGAAAACATTCGAGACAAACACTGTATTGCCTGTCTGAAGTGCTTTAAGGCCCTGGCAAGGAGAGAGGGCGAGTTTGCCAGATATAGAGATGAGGAAGTTCAAGTGGTGGGCTGGACAACCTGTGGTGGCTGTCCTGGCATGGTCTTACCGCGAATAACCCTTGTGCAAGAACTGGCGAGACTCTATGAAAACGATTTTGATGTGATTCACCTTGGGACCTGTCTGGTAAAGGCCGCCAAGGTATGTAACTGCCCACTGGATTTAGAGTCTATAAAAAATAAGTTAGAGACCGTATTTAAGAAAGAAGTAGTTATTGGTACTCATAATTATTAATAGACTATCTCAGGATAATTCTTCACATCCCCGGCCAGCAGTAGCCTTTCTCAGGGTTTCAGGGGCATAGCCTGATCACAAAATCAGGCACTTTGCCCATTAATCCGCACTGAAACCCCTTAAAAGGCTACTGTTAGGGATCAGGTGAAGAGAGGGATTTGACAGCTCAATGTTAGGACTGATTCGGAAAAATGCAGGCTCCTGGATCATAAAATTTATATTGGGGCTTCTGGTACTGGTATTTTCTCTCTGGGGAATAGGGAGCTTCCGATCCCAGAAGGCAGATATCCTGGCCAGGGTCAATGGAGACAAGATCCTTATGGAATCTTACCGTCGGGCCTATAACAACGTAATGGATCGTTACAGGCAGATGTTTAAGGGACAGATCCCCGAAGGTCTTTTGAAGCGCCTGAACATCAAACAGCAGGTCGTTGACAGCCTTATAGATAGGGTCCTGATCCGCCAGGCAGCCAACAGGCAAGGCATTCGAGTCACTAACAGAGAGATACAGGAACTGATCCTCAGTATACCTGCCTTTAGAAGGAATGGGGCCTTTGATCAAAGAGTCTATGAAAGGGTGCTGAGAGAAGAGCGCCTGACTCCTGCTGCCTTTGAGACACAGGTGAGAGACCAACTGCTCGCTGACAAGCTAAAGGGCCTTCTGTGCTCCGGGCTCTATGTAAGTGATGTAGAGGCCAGACAGCACTATGTATATGAAAATGAGAAGATCGACCTTGCCTATGTGGCAATCGATCCCTCAATCTGCAGAAAAGAGGTCAATGCCACAGACGAGGCCATCAGTTCCTGGTACAAGGCACATAGAGAGAGATATATGACAGAGCCCCAGATAAGGCTCAGGTATCTGGCCTTTAGGGAGGCCGATGCCGAGAGAGATGCCAATGTGACGGATCAGGAAGTCAAGCTCTACTATCAGGAACACAGACACGAATATAGAGTTAAGGAACGTAGACGGGCAAGGCACATATTGCTCAGGGTCCCAAGGAATGCAGATAAAAAGGAGGTAGAAGAGGTACGAAAGAGGGCAGAGAGGATCTATAAAAGGATCAAAAGGGGAGAATCATTTGCCAGGCTTGCCAGGAGGTATTCTGAAGACCCAGGGAGTGCCAAAAAGGGGGGAGAGCTGGGCTTTTTTAGCAGGGGCGAAATGGTAAAGCCCTTTGAGGATGCCGTGTTTTCTATGAAGCCAGGTCAGATAAGCAGGCCTATTCGTACTCCTTTTGGCTGGCATATCATCAAACTCGAAAAGATAGAACCTGCCAGATTCAGACCTCTGTCAGAGGTAAAGAAGTCTATTGTTGCCAGGCTCAGGGCCAAAAAGGCCAGGGCAATGATATGGGATCAGGCCAATGCGGCCTATGACAGGATAATTCAAATGGGGAGTCTCAGTAGATATGCAGAGGCCCATGGGCTCAAACTCGAGGCCACCAGGCTCTTTACACAAAAGAGGCCACCTGCTGTGATAGGGAGGAATCCAGACATCCTGAAGACAATATTTTCTTTAAATACAGGTGAGTTGAGTTCTCTGCTCCAGGTACCTCAAGGCATCCTGGTTGCCGAAGTGCTCGAGAAGAGGTTCCCCCATGTACCACCCTTGAGGGAGATAGAGGGACAGGTAAAGAGAGACTATATCCAGGAGAAGGCAAGGGAACTCTGCAAGATAGAGGCAGAGGAGCTCCTTAAAAAGGCAAAAAAGGAGGGTCTTGAGGCCGCCTGTAAGGGGAAAAAGCTCAAGGTCCATGACACGGGCTTCTTCAAACGCACAGATAGATATGTTAGAGGGCTGCCCCTCCCTGTAATCCAGGCAGGGCTCTCTCTATATGCAGGGAAGGCCTATCCCGACAGGGTCACTGAGAGTGGAGGCAGATTTTATGTGCTGGCCTTCAGAGGAAAGAAGGACTCAGATGTTGCAGGTTTTTCCAGACAGAAAGAGGCCATTATGAAACAGATCCTCAGACACAAGAGGCAGACCGTATTTAATAACTGGCTGAAGGACCTGCGGGCAAAGGCCTCTATAGAGATGGTCACAGAGATCTAGGTCTTCTTAGAAATGGCCTTTTTTATGGCTGCCATATGTACCTCTCCTGCAAAGTGTAGGCGGCTCTTGCCAGATATGGGGTCAAAGCTCGATGGGCTGACCTTACAGAGGAACTGAATCTCTCTTCCAATGGTATCTACTGCCCTCTCTAGTGGTACCCCAATCATCCTGGGGATGACCTTCCAGGTGGCACCGCATGGGGCCCCACGCCTTACCTGAAGCCCTGCAATGTGTCCATCCCTTATCTCAAGCCCGTATTCAGGCATACCAAACTGCTCTCCATAGGGGCCAAGGCCCTCTCTGCGCCTGAGACCGCAACATGTAAAGGGACAGATAGCCCCGGGTATGTGTTGACCAGGGGCAATTACTGGTATCCCTTTAGTCACGCACAGCCTGACAAGATATTCAGAGAGGTCTGGGTGCCTGAGAAAATCGAGGACCAGGTCGCCTCCAAAATTCCCAGAGATAAACTCCTCAGGTTCATCAATAATCTCTGGTAGGGGAGATGAGATGTCATAGACCTGCTCTATCTCAATATCTCTACCATAAGTCTCTATTCCAGCCACCTTATAGGCCCCTGAGCCTCCCTGCTCAAAGACCACCAACCTGAGACATTCCTTTCTATTAACTGGTGTCATCTGATGCCTCCTGACAAAACACCTGGGATAAAGCCATATCCGAACATATGCACAGTTACAGCCAAAGTCATATTTACAAAAATAATATCAAAAATTTCTTTGCAAGCTTCTAATAATATTGGTATGATATAAAATTAATTGGTATTTCTTCAATAGGTCATGGCCCTCTTTCTATAAGCGATTGCAGGGTGTCTCTCTTGAAAAGGACCTGCTGGCCCTTGCAGTATAGGCCAGGGACCGTTTACAGAGATTGCTGTGACTTATTGATCAGTCAATTATTATAATCTGTATATTTTTGGAGGCTATGAAGTGAAAATAGTATATGACCCAGATATACCGGCTACACTACAACCATCTATTCAAAAGATCATAAAGGAGTCAGTGACCAATCCTTGTCCCTGTGGATGCAATGAGATCTATGTCTCTGTCCTAGACGACAAATTAGATATAAAGTGTTATGACTGTGGTACCAGCTTTTTCGAACTAGAGGTAGAGGTAGGCGAAGAGACAGTTGTGCACTAAATATCTATATCTCTCTTACAGGGTGTCCTTGGCCAGATCTCTCTGTCTCCCTTCTGGTTGCTCGGTTGATTTCTCATGCTGGCTCAAGATATAGAGTCCATGTACAGGGAAAGGGAGTGTATAGTTATGTATCTCTTCGAAACGAATAAATCCAAGATCTCCGTCTTCTGGAATCTCAGACAAGGGAGTGAGCCCAAGGGGAACAGGAAATTGTAGGGGACGCGAATTGATTGCAGTAAGTCTAGAGACATAACGATTCTTCATATATTCTATTACTCTATCTCTTTCTTCCAGGGTAAACGATTCTAAAACAACTGCACGGCTGCCTTGCGGATTAGAGGGTAGGTCTCTGTCTATGGGATCTCCCAAGAGCTTTGTCCAGTCATAGGAGTCGGCCTCTCTGGCGGTCTTCCAATCAGGCCGGAAGAGATGCACCTCTACATATTTGTGTCCCCTAAAGGTCCTTATAGTAATAGAGATCGTATAGCCCTCTCTTACTGGCAATGCATATTCAGGTGTAATGATATTGACTTCCATTATTTCCTCCTGTGATCTCTGACGACTTTTTTCTCCTTTTCAGCATAGGTTTTGGCCTCCTCAGCAAGTCTCTTCAGCCTGGCATCTACCTTTTCAAATACTGAATCCTTTGGATAGCGCCCATCAGGCCCAGATACCCCGGCAGGTTGGCCAGTCAATATCTCTATGCCCTCTTCTACCTTACTGATGGCCCAGATCCTAAACTTGTTCTCTCTTACGGCCTCTACTACCTTTGGCTTGAGCAAAAGATTGTCTATATTTGCCTCTGGTATTATTACTCCCTGTCCTCCTGTAAGCCCCTGTGCCTCACAGAGGTCAAAAAAACCCTCAATCTTTCTGGTGACCCCGCCTACTGGTAAGATCTCTCCCTTTTGACTGACAGCACCAGTAACGGCTATTCCCTGGTCAATGGGCACCTCAGAAAGTGCAGACAGGAGAGCGAATAGCTCTGCCCCAGAGGCAGAGTCTCCCTCGACCAGGCCATAGCTCTGCTCAAAACAGATAGAGGCAGACAGGCTCAAGGGACAGTCTGCTGCAAAGTGGGCCACCAGATAACCCGCCAGTATCATAACGCCTTTGGTATGGATATTCCCACTGAGGTCTGCCTCTCTCTCTATGTTTATGACCCCTTCTTTGCCCAGGGCAATATTCACTGTGATTCTGGATGGCTTGCCAAAGACATAGTCACCCAGATCATAGATGGCCAGCCCATTTACCTGTCCTATAACCCTTCCGCTGGTAGCTACCTTGAGGATTCCCTTCCTGAGCATCTCCTGTATGTGATCCTCATACAGGCTGGATCTATAGACCTTTTCATCTATTGCCTTACAGACGTGCCTCCTGTCAATGACCTCACTTCCTTCAGACCTTGCCCAGAAGTCTGCCTCTCTTATCAGGTCTGCGAGGTCCGAGACCTTAAGGCTCAGCTTTTCTTGAGATTCTGCGAGTTCAGAGCTGTACTCTATAAGCCTTGAAACTCCAGTCCTGTCCAGGTCTCTGAGCCCCTCATTCTCTACAAGGGCCTTGATAAAGCACAAAAACTGGTCTAGCCTCTCTCTGTCTCTGTTGACCTCGGTATCGAGGTGGGCCTTGACCTTAAAAAGCCCTCTGAAGTCTCTGTCATACTTATAGAGGAATTGATAGATAAACGGGTCTCCCATAAGCACTATCTTGATATGCAGGGGGATAGGTTCTGGCTTCAGTGCCCCGGTTGTAAAGAGTCCAAACTGTTCACCTGGGTCTTCAATCTCTATCTTCTTATCTCTCAATGCCCTCTTGAGTGCCTCATAAGAAAATGTCCATTTTAAGAGGTCAATGGCCTTTATTAATAGATAACCCCCATTTGCACGGTGAATTGAACCGGGCTTGATCATAGTGAAGTCAGTAAAAAGTGCACCAAACTGGGCCTTGCGTTCGACTGCACCAAATAGGTGCGGATAGCTCGGATTTTCTTCTATGACCACAGGAGCTCCCTTGCACTTTGAGTTGTCGACCAGCAGATTTACCTCATATCTGGTAAAACTCGGCCCCATTCCAGGGAAAGGAAATGGCATACCCCCACTCGTGCTGCCCCCTTTTGGTCGGAAGTCGTCCATGTGCTCTACCACGTCTGCCATTACACTATTCAGGTATTCTAAGACCTTTTTGTTGGATCTATATCTCTCTTTTAAGGCCCCTACCAGATTGCCCACTACTTCGCTAACCACCTTCTGGTCCAGGCCTCTCAGGTCCTTACGCACTTCGTCTTCCAGTTCATGAATGCGCCTCATGCCAGCAGCCATATCCTTCTGGACGTCTTCACCCCTGGCCTTGAGGTCTTCCTGCTCTTCTTTAGATAATTTTGATAGCTCTTCAGGAGTAAAGGGGGAACCGTCTTTCTTGGCTGGAATCACTGACATACTGGTCTGGTCTGCCTGTATCACAAAGCCCTTACTACTTATACTCTCATTGAGCTCCTGAAATACCTGGTTCCGCTTTTGATTAAAGGCCTTTATCACCTTTTCTTTTTGGAGAGTATATGTCTCCTCCTCAAAGACCTTGGGTATCTGGACTCTGAGGGCATCTATAAGATCTGCCATATCTTTTTTGAAGACATGGCCCTTACCATTGGGAAATTCTATGACAGTGGGCCTATCTGGTCTCTGAAAATTGTGGACATAACACCAGTCAGATGGAAGTATAGGCGATTCCCTGGCCAGCTCCTCGACATAAGAACTGGCCAGATCAGAGAGCCCTGTCTCACTAATTCCTGCCACATATACGTTAAAATTGGGGTGTTCCATCTTCAGCCCGAATCTGAGGGCCTGGATGGCCCTTTCCTGGGCCAGTATAGACCCCTCTCTGGCCTCAAACTCGCTGAGACGCTGGAAGCCCAGGGACTGAGGGTCTATGTTTAGGCGAAGTCTTTCAGGCTCAAGCGGCACAACACTAGTCATTATAAATCTTGTCCTTTCTCGTTATGCTATTATCAGATCTCATTGTATAAACACTATCTCTTCTTACGGCCCAGGTGTTCATAGGCAGAGTCTGTGGCAATTCTGCCCCTGGGTGTCCTGTAGATATAACCCCTCTGTATGAGAAAGGGTTCATACACGTCCTCAAGTGTACCTTTTTCCTCTCCCACAGAGGTGGCAAGGGTATTGAGCCCAACTGGACCGCCATTGAAGTTGTCTATAATGGAGGTAAGTATCTCCCGATCCATGCGATCGAGCCCCTGGTGATCTACTTCTAACATACACAGAGCCTCATCTGCCACCTCTTGAGATATCTCCTTAAAGCCCTTGACCTCTGCATAGTCTCTTACCCTTCTCAAGAGCCTATTTGCTATCCTGGGGGTCCCCCTTGACCTCTTTGCGATCTCAAAGGCACCCCTATGGTCGATCTCAATGCCCATGAGCCTGGCAGAGCGCTCTACAATCAGACACAGTTCCCTATCCTGGTAAAAATTTACCCTCAATACCACCCCAAAGCGGTCTCTAAATGGGGGTGATAGCAGGCCTGCCCTGGTGGTCGCCCCTACCAGTGTAAAGTGTGGAATCTCAATCTTTATGGTCCTTGCACTGGGACCCTGTCCAATTATCAGGTCTAGACGAAAGTCCTCCATTGCAGGATAGAGTACCTCTTCTACTGCAGGACTCAGGCGATGGACCTCGTCAACAAACAGTACATCTCCCTCATTGAGATTGGTCAATATGGCGGCCAGGTCTCCCTGCCTCTCTATTACAGGACCAGAGGTAGACCTCAGATTTACACCAAGCTCTGCCGCAATTATATGCGCAAGTGTGGTCTTGCCTAGACCTGGACTCCCGTGGAGCAGCACATGATCAAGGGCCTCCTTTCTATTTCGGGCCGCTTCAATGAAGACCCCAAGGCTGGCCTTGAGCTCTTCCTGACCTATATATTCAGACAGATACCTTGGCCTTATTCCAGGTTCAAAAGGCCCATCCTCCTGCGTGGGCCTTGGGTTCAGATAGGAGTCCTCCTTTATCTCTCTTGCCGTCATGTCTGTCTGGGGCCCCTTGCCAGATACTGTAGGGCCTTTTTCAGCACGTCTTCAAGACTGGACCTGCTATCCATAGAGGCAAAGGCCCTGGCAAGGACGATCCTGGCCTCAGAGGGACGATATCCCAGGTGGGTGAGGGCTGAGAGTGCATCATCCCATAGGTCTTCCCTGCCTGTCTCGTCTCTAGATACAGTTGGTCCAATATCCCCATAGTCCTCTGAAAGCCTCTTCCTGGCCTTTTCTTTAAGATCTACACACAGCCTTGCCGCAGTCTTTCTGCCTACACCCTGGATGGCCTGGAGCCTCTCTCTCCTTTCATCGGCCAGTATATGTAGAAGCTCTTCTACTGGCAGTATTGACAGGATATTTAGGGCCAGTTTTGGCCCGACCCCTGATACCTCTAAGAGGAGCCTGAATATATCTCTGGACTCGACCTGCTCAAATCCGTAGAGGGAGACCGCATCCTCCTTCCAGACAAGATGGGTAAAGACCATGAGCTCTTCCCCAATAGGAGGTAACTTCTTCAGGGATGAGTGGGGCATCTGGACTTCATACCCGATTCCATTGACATCTATTATTACTCCATGGTCCCATTGACCTTCTATCTTTCCTCTGATATGTCCGATCATCTCCTGATACCCGAAGAGTGAGCATGACATATGGCAACTGCCAGGGCATCTGCAGCGTCCTGGGCAGGCCTCTTTGAGAGACTGAGGAGTATCTGAACCATACGTTGTACCTGAGCCTTCTCTGCCCTGCCATAACCAACCACTGCCTGTTTTACAGCCATAGGAGAGTACTCAAATACAGGAAGGCCTCCATGGACTGCTGCCAAGATCCCCACTCCCCTGGCATGACCGAGCAAGAGTGCTGTCCTGGCATTAACCGACTGAAATACCCCTTCTACTGCAGAGACCGTGGGGCTGTGCCTGGCTATTACCTCCAGCAGGCCTGAATAGATCTCCTCAAGCCGTTCTGCAAAGCTGAGCCCTGAATCCGGACGAATGACCCCTGCCCCAATAAACTGGATGGCGCTACCTCCCCATGATATGACTCCATAACCAGTTGTCCTGGACCCAGGATCAATACCAAGGATGACCTCATGTGGCATGTCTAGCCGATCCTCTTGAGGAGTTCGTCAGGTATGTCAAAATTGGCATACACGTGTTGGACGTCATCATTGTCTTCCAGTGCCTCCATAAGTTCCAGGAGTTGACCTGCCTTTTTCCCATCCTCAATCCTGACTGTGTTACTTGGCAACATGGTGATCTCTGCAGACAATACGGGTATACCATTGGACTCCAGGGCAGACTTTAGTCCTTCAAATGCCTCAGGGGCAATATAGACCTCCCACTCAGACTCCTGCTCCTGTATGTCATCGGCATTGGCCTCAAGGGCTATATCTATAAGGGTCTCTTCATCGACCTTGTCCTTCTCGACCAGAACAAGCCCCTTTTTCTCAAATATCCAGGCCACGCTTCCAGGCTCTCCGAGACTGCCGCCTCTTTTGGAAAAGAGATGGCGGACATCTGCTACTGTACGCTGTCGGTTGTCAGTGATGGCCTCAATCAGTATGGCTACCCCACCTGGGCCATAACCTTCATAGGTAACCTCCTCGTAGTTTACACCCTCAAGCTCACCTGTGCCCTTTTTTATTGCCCGCTCTATATTCTCTTTGGGCATATTCTCTGCCTTTGCATTCGAGATAGCGGCCCTGAGCCTCGGATTGGCCATAGGGTCTCCACCACCTATGCGTGCAGCTACTGTTATCTCCCTTATCACCTTAGTAAAGACCTTACCACGTTTGGAATCCTGAATTGCCTTTTTGTATTTTATTGTGCTCCATTTTGAATGACCAGACATAAGACCTCCATTTTAGGAGACAATACATCACTGAAATTGCCCTTTTTTCTAAGACCTATAAGATCATTGTCCAGGCTAGATACGCCCATAGAGACGGCTGAGGTCCTTTTTGAGAAAGTCCCTTATCTTCCTCAGGTATCGAGTATGAGCGATCCATATCTGTTTCCTGGCCTGATCTCTTATAATCCTCTCTATTCGTCCCCTCACTCTGGCCCAGAGATCCCTTTTATATGCAGTCTCAAGGGGAATCAGGTACTCCAGGTTCTTTAGGATATCCTTTATAAATCTGGGAAAGAGCATCTTTTGTACATACAGAGATGCTGAGGCCAGAATCAGGGCACTCCAGACAACAGGCCAGAGGAGGTATTTCATCCCCAGCCTCCCAGTCAATAGTGCCCCTATAAATGGGGTATCTGGATAGCCCAAGAAGACCTTCATAACCAGATCTCCAGAAAAGAAAGCCAACACGGCAATCAGACCCCATATACGTATTACACCCTTGAGCCTCTGGACAAATCTCTTGCGAAAGGCCGCCAGTGTCTCTACCTCTATCTCGAGCTCTCTCACGACCCGGTCTACCTCCTGGAGCATGTGGTTCAGCCTCATCTTTGGGGCCGATCTCATGGCCTGTTTGAGCTCTTCCCTCTCGTTCATCCATACCTCAAAGCCCGGTGGCACCCTGCCATCCTGAGGTGCAAAGGTGAGATATATCCTTGGCATGTCCTTCCTGCCCGTCATCTGAGATAGGTTCCAGCACAGGGTGCCATAAGACCTCAGGAGATCGGTCATACTCTCGCATTCGTCAATGCGGTTCAAGACATATAGGACCCTGTCTTCCCCTGTGGAGCCTGGGAGTGTCCCCCGGATGGCCTGATATGTCTCTTTTATGGTACCTGCCTTGTGTGGATCAAACATCAGGATAATGAGGTCTGCAAGCCTGGCCAGCTCCCCAACTACCCCTAAATAGTCATATCCCCTGTCCTTCTCAGTGACTGAATCCAGCATCCCCGGGGTATCTATAATGGCAAGGTCCTGGAGGATGGGGGTATTATCTACTTTTTTTAGGTACATGTGAGAGAGCAGGCTCTCACCAAAGTGCCTCAGAGAGGCAAAGGGGAGCTGCTCATCGTTTACCAGCGTAGAGCCAGGGATCTCTCCTCCAGATTCACTTCCTTCAGGCGCGCTTAAGATGGTAAAGCAGTCATCTGTAGGAGACTGACCAGTACGCTGGACTGGACTACCCAATATCTCATTGATAAAGGTCGATTTCCCAGATGAGTAATTGCCAATTATGAGTACAATAGGCTTCCATTTGAGTGGAACGAGCAGGTCCCTGATCTCCAGGTCATAGCGTTCAAAGACAGGTCTCATCCTCTTCTGCAATACCTGCTCTATCTCTCTTGCCAGGGCCTCAGGACCCCTCTGCTTTTCCATAGATCCTCAATGTAACTGAAGTCTTCAGCTCTCGGCCATAGACCCATGCACCAGGCCATATACAGAATTAAGGGCCTCTCTGAGCCTCTCTGGCCTTGGCCCTCCGGCCTGGGCCATGTCAGGACGCCCTCCTCCACCGCCTCCGACTATTCTGGCCACCTGCCTGATCAGGTCTCCTGCATGGACCCGGTCAGTGAGGTCCTTAGAGACAAGTCCAAGGAGCAGGGCCTTGTTATCGGTCCTCGAACCTATTACCACGACACCTGAACCTATCCTGTCTCTAAGCCTGTCTCCAAGGTCTCTGAGGGACCTGGCGTCTCCTGCATCGACCTGTGCGGAGATGACCTTTATGCCATCGACCTCTTGAGTCTTTTTCAAGATGCCGTCCAGGTCCTGGGAGGCACGGGCCATCTTTGCCTGCTGGAGCTCTTTCTCCAGGTCTTTTGTCCTCTCCAGGATGCCTGCAATCCTTTTTGGCATCTCCTGTATTGGGCACCTCAACTGAGGACCCAGTCTGGAGAGGACTTCCTCCCATTCGTGCACAAGGTCCAGGGCGGCCTGGGCAGTACAGGCCTCGATCCTCCGTATGCCTGAGGCCACGCTGGACTCGCTGATGACCTTAAAGAGACCTATCTGCCCGGTGCGAGAGACGTGTGTCCCGCCACAGAGCTCCTTGCTGAAGCCAGGGATGCTCACCAGTCGTACGATCTCTCCATACTTTTCCTCAAACAGGGCCATTGCCTCACGGGCCATTGCCTCTCTATAGGAGAGTATCTCTGTCTTGACCTCTGTGTCTAGCCTGATCTGTCTGTTTACCAGGTCCTCTACCTGCCTGATCTCCTCAGGTGTCATGGCAGAGAAGTGGACAAAGTCAAAACGCAGCCTCTCAGGGGTCACCAGAGAGCCTGCCTGCCTTACGTGTCCTCCAAGGACCTTCCTGAGAGCGGCCTGGAGGAGGTGTGTGGCAGTATGATTACGGGCAGTATCTGCCCTGAGTCCCTGTGATACCTCAAGCCTTATGGGATCTCCTGGCCTCAGCTCTCCTTCTCTCACCTCTATAGAGTGTATTATGAGGTCTCCCCTGTGCAGGGTATCCATGACCTCTGCCCTGCCTGAAGGCCATATTATCCAGCCCCTGTCTCCTACCTGACCCCCTGACTCTGCATAGAATGGCGTCCTGGCGGCAAGCATCTCCCCAGACCAGCCTGCAGGGGCCTGCTCCACAGCCCTGCCATCTCTCACCAGTGCAAGGACCTCAGAATCACTGAATAGGGTCTCATAGCCCACGAATTCTTTACCCATGCCTGCATCCAGGAACCTCTTGTATATCTCTG
>JALTHG010000009.1 GCA_027004715.1 Deltaproteobacteria bacterium | reverse complement strand
AGCCGTTTTGGGTGCAATCTCATCAATGGCTTCTGGAGAGGTGCCCGAGAGGCCGAAGGGGCACGACTGGAAATCGTGTGTATGCCCAAAAGGTGTACCGTGGGTTCGAATCCCACCCTCTCCGCCACTATATGGTCCCATACTTTCCCATAGAGTCCCTTCCAGTCATCTGTTTAGAAAAGAGAAATCGCCTATGATGAGCGGATATTGGCGACCTGGAACAGATCATCAGAGCATACTGAATGGGTCCACATCTATTTCCATCCTTACACTGGAAGGCACGATATCTGCTTTCTTTGATAAGAGACCAGAACAGACCGCCCTCAGGCCTGAAAGCGATGCAGACTTGAGAAGTACCTGCCAACGATACCGATCCCTGAGTTTTAGCCTGGGCGCAGGCGCAGGCCCCAGGACCTCTACCTGGGGCTCCTCCTTGATACCTCGCGCCAACCTCTTTGCCAACCTTGCTGCATCACCACTGACACTGCAGACAAGGGCCTTTTTATAACCCGAGAAGCGGAGATTGATCAGATGTCCAAATGGCGGATATTCAAGGGCCTGCCTAAATTCTGATTCCTTTTTGTAAAATCCCTCAAAATCATAGGCCCTGGCATGGTGCAGGACATAGTGATTAGGCAACCATGTCTGAATCAAGACCTGACCTGGCCGTTCTCCACGTCCTGCCCTGCCTGCCACCTGGGCAAAGAGCTGAAAGGTCCTCTCGGCTGCATGGTATTCTGGAAGGTTCAGGGAGAGGTCTGCCCACAATATCCCTACCAGGGTGAGGCCAGGGAAGTGATGTCCCTTGGTGATCATCTGTGTCCCTACCAGTATATCCAGACGTCTTTCGCGAAAGTCCAGGACTATTTTCTCTAAATGCCTTCGTCCCTGTACTGTGTCCCTATCTAGCCTCGCAATCCTTGCCTCTGGAAAGATATCTTTGAGATCAGATGCTACCCTCTCAGTGCCATAACCAAGGGCCCTGACTGCCTTGCCACCACAACATGGACAGAGAGGCAAGGCAGGTAATTCCATACCACAATAGTGGCAGCGGAGTACCCCTTCTGGCCTGCCCCTGGTCTCTCCACGATGCCAGGTAAGTGCGACCTCACAGTGTGGACACCTAAATACATGTCCACACTCAGGGCAGAACACATAAGTTGCAAAGCCCCTCCTGTTGAGAAAGAGCAGGACCTGCTCCTTCCTGGCCAAGGTATCTCTTATCGCCCCCTCAAGCCTCTCTGAGAGCCACTCATACCCTGTTGATCCCCTTCCCTCTTTTTTTCGATCTACTATTACTACCTCTGGAAGGGGCCTCTTGCCCACCCGTCTCTTCATGGTGATCAGTTGATATCTGCCCAACATGGCATTTCTATAAGTCGACAGAGAAGGTGTGGCAGAGCCCAGGACCACGCTTGCACCTGACATGCGGCCACGCAATAGGGCCAGATCCCTTGCCTGGTACCGAAGCCTCTCAGACTGCTTATATGAGGGATCATGCTCCTCATCTATCACTATGAGACCGATATCAGATATTGGGGCAAAGATGGCAGAGCGGGTGCCAACGACTATCCTGCTCTCTCCATGTCTTATCTTCCACCACTGATATCTACGCTGTACATCTGTCAGGCCGCTGTGAAGCACTGTCACTTCTCCTCCAAATCTATCCATAAACCAGGCAACGGCCTGGAGGGTCATGGCGATCTCAGGTACCAATACCAGTACATCCCTGCCATGCCTGAGACACTCTGCAGCGGCCTGGAGATAGACCTCTGTCTTGCCGCTGTCAGTCACACCATATAAGAGCATAGGGTGATAGGACCTGTCAGAGATGGCCCTATAGATGAGATTAAGGGCCCCCTTCTGTTCCTCTGTGAGTTCCAGAGGGGTCTTGAACGACCAGGAGACTGGATTGAGCCGACACCTCCTGGCCTTCTCAGGACAACCAGTTATCTGAGATATACGTCGATTTCGTGCAGACAGGAGTCCAGGAGGCAGGGCCTCTGCTACTACCTGTCCTAATGGGTAGAAATAATAAGATGAAGTCCACTCAATAAATCTGACAAGAGATTCAGGTACAAGAGGGGCTGTATCAAGTATCCTTTTGACCTCTTTCAGCTCTATAGAAGAGGGCCTTTTGGCAGAGGACCTCCATATCATCCCGACCATGTCCCTGTGCCCCACAGGTACAAGGACACGGCTACCTATGGCAGGAAGAGGCATGCCTTCTGGCAAGACATAGGTAAATACCTTATATACAGGTAAAGGTACTACTACATCTATGAGTTGAACCACTTAAATTCTGCCTCTCGAGCCCAATTACCTGATATAACAATTAAAAATTAGTCCTTGAACTCAGAGACCAGTCTCTTGAGATACTCTTTGAACCTCCCACCGAGCTCTGGATGCTCCAGGGCAAAATTTACAGTGGCCTGGAGATATCCAAACTTGTCTCCTGCATCATATCTCTTCCCAACAAAGGCATAGGCATAGAGCTCCCTTTCTCTCCTAAGAGAATCCAGGGCATCTGTAAGCTGGATCTCACCACCTACTCCAGGGAGGGTCCTGGCAAGGCAGCCATATATCTCTGGCCTCAATACATACCTACCAATTATGGCGAGATTGGACCTGGTAGTACCTGGGGCAGGCTTCTCAATCAGCCTGCTTACCTTATAGACCCTGTCTGCCACCTCCTCTCCCTCTACTATTCCATAATTATGGGTCTCTTCTGGAGAGACCTTCTGTACGGCCACAACAGACTCCTGAAACTTCTCAAATACCCTTAACATCTGAAAGACACAGGGGACCTCAGCATCCACCATGTCGTCTCCAAGCACCACTACAAAAGGCTCGTTTCCCACTACTGACTCTGTGACCTTGACTGCATGTCCAAGCCCTAAAGGCTCTTTCTGACGGACCGATACGACCTCAATTAGACTGGATATATGCCTGACCTCTCTCAAGAGATCCCACTTTCCCTTCTGCCCCAAAAAGGTCTCAAGCTCAAAGGAATAATCAAAGTGATTTTCAATAGCAGACTTCCCAGAGGCAGTCACCAAAACTATCTCTTTTATGCCAGAGGCCACTATCTCCTCTACAATATATTGAATAGTAGGTCGATCCACTATAGTCAGCATCTCTTTAGGGATGGCCTTAGTTGCGGGCAGGAATCTGGTTCCAAGCCCTGCTACCGGGACTACTGCCTTCTTGATCTTCATTAGTAGCTCTCCTTCAATAGCCTGATGCCTTAAGCAGCCTGGCCTCTACTACTGTCCAGTTGACTCTTGCCAACCAGGCGTCCAGATAGTCCAGGGGCCGCCCAATAAAATCCAATACATACGCATGCTCAGCCATGTCTACTACCAAAAGCGGCTCAAGTCCTACAGGCCACTCTGAGTCCCTGTCCAGACCACAGATCACCACATGCCTCGAGTAGTTATCCCATGCAAATACACCCCAGGCCCTTACTGCAATCGCAGTGGCCCTAAACCTTACCCACCACTGGTCAAAAGAGCCAAATGTCTCCTTTAGGACATTACTGACCCTCTGACCTATATGGACATCCTTGGGAGTCAGGGCATCAAAGTACAGCTCATGCAGTCTCACTGCATTCTGTAGCTCAAGACAGGAAAGGACATGGTCTCGCCACTTACTGGCAATCGGATCTGCCAGGGCAAGATCAATCATCCGATCCTGCGACCTCACTTCAGCTAACTTGTGTCTATATCTCTCAAGTATGGCCAGATGTTCCCGAATAATCGTTGCAGAAAATCCCTTCAGACTCCCTATCAGACCCCTGTATCTCTGGAGATCAGAAATTGCCCCCTGTCTGGTAGCCACCTTATCTAATGGGGCTGCTTCTGCTATGCTCTCTGATAGACCTGCAAAGGCAAGGGTAGAACCGGCCAGTCCAAGCAAAAAATCACGACGGTTAAAGAGATATCCATCCATCACTATCTCCCATCAAAAAGTACAGGTTCGGCTGCAGATGCCTCCACCCTGGCCTTACACTCCAGGTATACCCTGTAAAATGCATCTCTGACCTCAAGGGCCTGCGGAAGGATAGTAACAAGGTCTTTTAGTTCAATAGGACCCAGGGTCATGTCCACTCCCCTGGAGAAGGCCTGCAAGGAGTCAAGGCGATTTCCCCCTGGATAGATATAGACTACAAAGGTGTTTCTGCGTATGTCCATAGAAAGGGTATCTATATATCTTTGAATGCCAGAGAGAGTGCTATCAGGATCAGGGCCACTTTGATATAAAAAGACAAGGTCATAGACATGATATCTAAAGCGAGACCTGATCTCTTCTCGGTCATGGACTGATCTCACCTCATATCCCAAGTCCTCAAGACCCTTCCACAATTTATCTCTTATCTGGGACTTACTGCAGTAGACAAGCGCAGTCTTGACACCAGGATCAAAGGACTCAAGGTCTGGCGGCCGAATAGTGTCTTCCCCTCCTATCTCCATCAGTCCGCCCTTTTGGACAGGTGCCTTGACCTCTATACGTCCCCTGCAGTTGGGACACGTAAAATATACTCTACCCCTTGCCGGTAGCTTATTGTCAGCTATCTTGTAATGCCTGCCACAGTTCTCACAGACTATCTCCATCTATGGCCCCCTATCCCAGGCCCTATTGATATTCCTTACCAGGATCCCAATCCAAATCCATGCTCAGTCCATCGATATCAGAGGTCTTTTCGCCCCTCTGGCTCTTGATCTGATCTATCCCACGACGCACCTTTGCCCGACTGCTAGCATATGCCAGAGAGGTATCTTCGTCAATCAGACCCTGCCTGAAGAGCTGGATAATATCTTGATCAAAGGTCTGCATACTATATGCCTGACCGCTCTCCATGATCTCATAAAATGTCTTTCCCTCCCTCTCTCCATTCACAATAGAGTCCTTGACACGGATGTTGCTCTGCATGATCTCAAAGATAGCTATCCTGCCACCTCCTATCTTGGGCAACAATCTCTGTCCTACTACCCAACGCAGGCAGTCTGCCAGGCGGAATCTTATCTGATGTTCCTCCTCTACTGTGTACAGCCCTAAGATACGATTGATCGTATGAGCAGCACTCACTGTATGTAAGGTGCTGAATACCAGGTGGCCTGTCTCTGCTGCATTGAGTGCTACATCCATGGTCTCTCTATCCCGGATCTCTCCCACCAAGATCACATGTGGTGCCTGACGCAGGGCCGCCCTCAACCCATTGGCAAATGTATCAAAGTTCTTGCCGAGTTCCCTCTGATTGAAGGTGGCCTTTCTATGGGAATGGACGTACTCAACAGGATCCTCCAGGGTAATTATATGGACATGTCTAGTCCTATTGATCTCCTCTAATATAGCAGCAAGGGATGTAGTCTTACCAGTGCCAGTGGCACCTGTGAATAATATGATCCCATTTTTCTCTCTTGCCATCTCCTTAAAACACCCTGGGAGCCCAAGCCTGTCAAGATCAGGGAGCCTGCCCTCTAGCCTGCGCATTACAATGCTGTAGCCCTCTATCTGCGAAAATATATTCACACGAAATCTCGGGCCATCGGGCATACTATAGGAAAAATCACATGAACCGTGGCGAAAGAGCTCGATCAATAGCCGCCTATCATTATTTATTAGTGTCAGGGCAAGCTGTTCTGTCTGAAAGGGGGTCAATAGATTGGTGGCAAGCCCTATAGAGACAGGATGGAGTCTGCCATCTGCTGCTATCTGACAGGGTCTGCCGACTGTAAAATTCAGATCAGATACCCTGGGAGAGGCACTGAGCATCACAGACAATATATTATCCAGGTCTGCCTTTCTCATTTAACCCACCTCAGTGAAGTCTGTTGGCGCTTCCTTTATAAATGGCCTGAACAGTGCCTTGTTTACACACTTGCTATAGGCCTCATCCGGGTCTATCCATCCCTTTTTCAGCAGCTCCATTATGGCATCGTCTAGGGTCTGCATCCCAAACTTCCTTCCTGTCTGCATGGACGAAGGGATCTGATAGGTCTTTGCCTCTCGGATGAGATTTCTTACTGCTGGAGTGGCAATCAAGATCTCAAAGGCCACACACCTCCCCTTTATATCAATCCGCTTGAACATGGTCTGTGATATCACTGCTCTCAAGGCATCGGCCAGAGTTGATCTCACCTGCGGCTGCTGTTGAGTCGGAAAGATCTCTATGATCCTGTCAACGGTCTTTGCCGCACTGATAGTGTGCAGGGTACCCATGACCAGGTGTCCTGTCATGGCCGCCTCAATGGCAAGAGAGATAGTCTCCAGGTCCCTCAGCTCGCCTACCAGGATTATATCAGGGTCTTCACGGAGGGCACCTCTCAGGGCAGTACTAAAGGACCTGGTATGTGTCCCTACCTCCCTGTGACTTACCAGACACCTCCTGCTCTCGTGCACAAACTCTATAGGGTCCTCTATAGTGATGATGTGGTCCCTACGGTTTCTGTTGGCATGATCTATAATAGCGGCCAGGGTAGTAGACTTTCCACTCCCAGTAGGTCCTGTGACCAGGACTAAACCCCTGGGCAGCATGGCCAGCTTGGTCATGACATCTGGGAGGCCAAGCTGTTCGGCAGTCAAGACCTTGCTGGGGATCTCTCTGAATACAGCGGCAATACCGTCTTTTTGCATAAAGAAATTGGCCCTATACCTGGCAAGTCCTGGGATTTCATAGCCGAAATCCACATCTCCGGTCTCCTCAAAGACCTTGATCTTCTCCTCAGGTGCAATCTCATAGAGCATGGCCTTCAACTCGTCGTTCTCCAAGACCTTATATTTTATCCGTTGGAGGTCTCCTCTGATGCGCAGCATGGGAGGGACACCAGATACCAGATGGAGGTCTGAAGCCCCCTGATTATGTAGAAGTTTAAAAAAGGCATCTATCTTGGCCATATATATCTCCTGTTTTAGTGATAAAAGCCCTGATCTCTATATCGACATAGTCAAATAACATGAAAAATGGCCAGGATATTGATGAAACTTGGCCTTTTCACAACCCAGCTTGCTACCAGACTATATAGAGGCTATATTTTTTATTATGTTTTTCAAGGGATCACCTGTTATCATTCGTCTCCAAAAGGTAACAAAAAGATATCCACCAGATAATACCGTCTTTTCTGACATCGATCTAGAGATAGAGAGGGGTGAATTTATATTCTTGACCGGCCCGAGTGGCATAGGAAAGACTACCATGTTACGGCTCCTCTTCTGTGCAGAGAGACCCACATCTGGTGAGATATGGATAGATGGAGTAGCACTTTCTTCTGTCTCAAATTCACAGATTCCATACCTCCGCAGAAAGATTGGAATGATCTTTCAGGACTTCAGGCTCCTGTCAGATCACACAGTATTTGATAATGTGGCCCTCAGCCTGGAGGTGACAGGTCTAAAAAGGGAACAGTCAAGAGACAGGGTGGTGAAGGTCCTCGAAGGAGTAGGTCTTGCAGGAAAGATGAGGCAGTATCCCTTTCAGTTGTCTGGGGGTGAACAGCAGAGGGTGGCCATAGCCAGGGCTGTAGTCAATCGGCCTGCTATAGTCCTTGCCGATGAGCCTACTGGAAACCTGGACCAGGAACGGACCAATGAGGTAATGATGCTTATGGAAGAGTTAAATGCCAGGGGCGCAACTGTGGTATTTGCGACCCATGACGACAGGCTCTATAAAAATACCCATCGCAGGATAGTAAAATTATGACCGTTCACACCCTCTTGTTGAAGCGTTTAGTCGCCGGCCAACATAGGTAAAATTACCTGAAGGAAGCATTGAGAGCCTATGAGTCTGGTCATTATATGCCGCAGGACACTCTCTGATCTTAAGCAGCACCTGTATACCCAGCTTGTAACCACTGTAGTGGTCAGCCTCTCTATTCTGATCTTTAGCTTCTTTACCCTGATATATTTTAATCTGCACCAATTTGTTGAGAGATTTGGGACAGAGCTCGGACTTGTAGTCTTTCTCACCGAAAAGACACCACAAGAGAAGATCCCTGTGCTCTATCAGAGGCTTACAGGACTGCCAGGGGTAGAAAGGGTGACCTATATATCTCCTGAACAGGCCTTTAAGAGGCTCAAAGACTATCTAAAGGATGAAAAGGATGTACTTGAGGGCATAGACCCCAAGTTCTTGCCCCCCTCATTTGAGGTAAAGATCAATAGGGCCATATTCCACCTGAAGAAGCTCAGGCTATTGGCCAGAGAGATAGGCCACTGGCCAGAGGTATCCAGGGTCCAATACGGACAGACATGGATAGAGAGACTGGAATCTTTCTTGAGGTTTTACCGAATACTGGTACTGGTCAGTGGAGTCCTCCTCGTCTTCACTGCTGCCTTTGTAGTGGCAAATACCATAAAGTTGACGGTCTATGCCAGGCAGGAAGAACTAAAGGTAATGCGTCTGGTTGGGGCAACAAACAGCTTTATCCAGGGCCCGTTTCTCTTTGAGGCATTTATCCAGGGCCTTTTGGGTTCAGGTCTGGCTATAGGGATAGTCTTTGTCTGTTACAGGTATCTACAGGGCCTTACATCTGGTTCTGAGTTGTTGAGGGGAATACATGTCTATTTCCTCCCCTGGCCCTATATCCTTGCCATTATAACAATCAGTATATTATTTTGTGTCTCAGGTACTGCCATTTCCATGTGGAGGTTTCTGCGCCAGTGACCCATTATAGATGGCTCCTGATCCTCTTGGCACTGTTGTTACTGCAGGGCCATGTCTCTGCCGACGAGTTGCTCCAGAAAGAGATTGAAGGCCAGCAGGAGAGGCTCAAGGCCATCCAAAGAGAGATAGCTATCCATGAAAAAAAGGCGGCCCAGGTAGAATCAAGTAAATATTCAGTACTCAAGGAACTGGCAGACCTGGACAAAGAGATAGCACTACAGTGGGAAAGGCTTCAGGCAATTCGAAAAGACTGGACAGACAAAGAACTCGCTCTTGCCGATATACAGAGAGACTATAACAGGCAGGTTCAGGCACTCAATGCACTGCAGCGTCAGGTAAAAGACAGACTCAGGGCCTTTATGGAGATGGGTACAGTAGGGACACTCAATGTACTATTCGCTGCAGAGACCATGCCAGAATTCCTGTCGAGAGAGACCTATCTCAGGCTCATCCTGGAACACGATAGAAAGCTGAGGGAGCTCTATAGATCTGGCATCAAAGAGAGTGCCAAAAAGGCAGCCAGACTGGAGCAACAGAGAGAGATGCTCAAAAAGGCCGATGAGCAGATAGAGAAGGAATCCCTGCTTTTGGAAGAACGAAAACAGGCAAAGCAGGCCTTTTTAGATGAACTCAGACAGCAGGGAAGACGATATAAAGAGATGCTGGCAGAACTCAAGGCCAGTAAACGATCTCTCCAGGACATTATAGCACGGCTGAGCAGGCACGAAGATATCCAGTCGAGGGCCCAGATCAGTGAAGAGAGCTTCAAGGCACAGAAGGGCAGACTAGATCCACCAGTAAGAGGACGATTATTAAAAAGGGGCATTGGAGGCAGAGAGGGCCCTGGAGTGATCTTTGTGGCACCATGGGGTACTGAGATCAGGAGCATCTTTGACGGTACAGTTGTATATAGAGGATACCTCAAGGGCTATGGAAAGGTCTTGATAATAGACCACGGAGACCAGTACTTTAGCCTGATCGCTCAGGCTGCAAAATTCTTTAAGGGCGTTGGAGACAGGGTGGTACAGGGAGATATCATAGGTCTGGTTGGTGGAGGTCCCTGGATACAGGAAGGCATATACTTTGAGATAAGGCATAGAAGACAAGAAGAAGACCCAACCAAATGGCTCGATCTTACAGGGATAAAAATAGGCCATAAGTTAAGGCCATAAATAGAGATTGCCTCTCTCTGAATAATGTTTTAGAATCAAAATCTTTGATCTTTAAATGGAGGTCTCTGTTATCCATTTATATATCCAGATAGGAGATAAAAAATGAAAAATCTTTCAAGGTCTTTCCACCTATGGTCTATAATAGCTGTCTTGCTCTGTATCTCTCTGGTTGTAGGTAGCTATCAGGCACGGCATGTAGCCTCTGCCAAAGAGAATGGCACCTATGAGCAACTCAAGACCTTTGGTAAGGTGCTTGATCTAGTAGAGCGTAACTATGTAGAAAAGGTACAGCCCAAGAAACTCATCTATGGGGCAATACAGGGGATGCTTACTTCCCTGGACCCACATTCCTCTTTTATGACGCCTGAAGACTATAAAGAGCTCCAGGTAGAGACAAAGGGCAAATTTACTGGCATTGGCATAGAGATCAGCCTCCGAGATGGAGTACTGACCGTGATATCTCCTATTGAAGGGACACCTGCATATAGGGCAGGTCTGAAGGCCAATGACAAGATCCTCAAGATAAATGGTGAATCTACCAAGAACATGACCTTGATCCAGGCAGTAAGGCTTCTGAGGGGACCAAAGGGGACCAAGGTCACTATCTCTATATACCGCGAAGGATGGACCCAACTCAAAGATATAACCCTGACAAGGGATGTAATCCCTATAAAGAGTGTGCACTCTAGGATGTTAGAAAAGGGCTACGGGTATGTACGTATAAGTGACTTCCAGGACAAGACCAGTTCTGATATGGAAGATGCCTTAGAGAAGCTAGAAAAAGGCGGCGGCCTTAAGGGACTGGTACTCGACCTGCGCAATAATCCAGGAGGCCTGCTGGATCAGGCAGTAAAGGTGGCTGACACCTTCCTGGAAAAAGGGCTCATTGTCTATACAAAGGGCAGGATCAAGGAACAGAATATGCGTTTTGTGGCCCACCCAAACAGACATCACCATAATTATCCTATGGTAGTACTGGTCAATGGAGGAAGTGCGAGTGCCTCAGAGATAGTTGCTGGGGCCCTACAGGACCAAAAGAGGGCATTAATTATAGGTACACAGACATTTGGAAAGGGATCGGTCCAGACCATCATCCCCCTGGAGGATGGGTCTGCCATACGTCTGACTACAGCCAGATACTATACACCCAGTGGCAGGTCCATACAGGCAGAAGGCATAACCCCTGATATAGTAATACCATTTATACCTCCTTCTAAACTGAGCTCTATAGAAAAGCAAGAAAATCCCTTCCACTTCCTGAAGGAGAGTGATCTGCTAGGTCACCTGCCCAACAAGGGCCCAGCAGGCAGGAATAAGTCGTCCCTGTCAGGGAAGAAAGGAACTCGGCCTACTCCTGGACCTAATGCCCCAAAAGGGGTCAAGACGCCTCCTATGGACAACCAGTTACAGGAGGCCCTCAGGATATTGAAGGCATGGAATACCTTTTCCCAGATTATCCAGGCAAACCCTGGAGAAGTCACAAAATAAGGCAACTACCTGCTTACAGGCCTATAGATGGCTGCTTCACGTATATCGAGAAGGGATAAGAGGCCCTCAAGGCGATTCCCAGGTCTGATATGGGCTACAATAGCTCTGGGGATGACCGGGGCAATAATAGCCTTGTTGTATCTGTTGCCTCTACCTACAACAAAGACCCATCCCCTTTTTGAAGACTTTCGCCATGTGCCATCCCTACCTCCCAGGCCGTCAAGGCCCAAGACCAAGATCTCTATACCTCTGGTGGCCATCCTTATAGATGATATGGGATATAGTATCCGCATGGACAATGCACTTCTGGCTCTAGATGCGCCGCTGTCTTTTTCCTTTCTCCCTGGGGCACCCCATACCCCTATGATGGCTCGTAAGGCCAAGGCCATGGGTAGGGATGTCCTGGTCCATCTGCCCCTAGAGCCCTTCAATCCCAGAATTGACCCAGGACCCGGCACTCTTCGTCTGGACATGGACCCTAATTCTATGCTGGGCATACTCACAAGGGACCTGGATGCCGTACCTGGCGCAATCGGAGTAAACAACCACATGGGCTCAAAATTCACTGCAGACAAGAAGGCCATGAGGTTTATCCTGACTGAAATCAAGAGACGTGATCTCTTCTTTGTAGACAGCAGGACCACTAAAGACAGTGTGGCCTATAGCACGGCCATGTCTATGGGGATCCCTACTGCTGAGAGGGGAGTGTTCCTGGACCATGACCCTCGACAGGAGGCCATCAGGAAGGAGGTCAAGAGGCTTGTAAAACTCTCTAAGGAGAGAGGATGCGTCCTTGCCATAGGACACCCTATGCCTAATACCTGGAGGGTCTTAAGGGAAGAGCTGCCCAAGATAAGTAGAGAGGTCAAGCTGGTACCAGTCCACCGGATCCTCACGAGATAAAATGAAATACGGAGAAGAAGAGATAAAAAAGGCCCACCTTGAGCCCTGGCCAAATCCAAATCCTGAGAGAGACTACACTATAGAGATAAGCTTCCCAGAGTTTACCTGTCTCTGCCCAAGGTCTGGGTATCCTGACTTTGCCACCATAAAGATAACCTATGTTCCAGATAGGTCTATAGTGGAGCTGAAGTCTCTAAAGCTCTATCTTAATTCCTATAGAGATCGATATATATCTCATGAAGAGGCCACCAACAAGATCTTCTCAGACCTGGTAGAGGTCCTATCTCCGCGCAGTATCAAGGTAGAAGGGGACTTCCATCCAAGGGGAAATGTACATACAATAATAAGGATCGAAAAAACAGGACAGGACACAAGGAGCTGAAAGTCCTGTAAGTTGTACATATGCCTGACAGATGAGGCCCAACCAGACCTCTGCTATTCACCCTGGGCTGCTCCTGAGACCCTGAAAAGTTACTGCAGATGGGTTGCCTCGAGTTCACGTCTCATGGCCATGTCAAAGAGCACGCGTTCCTTCTTTTTGTCCAGGCCCAGGTCCTGGCGCTTTTGGTTTATGTGGTCGATCATCTTGCTGGCAATCTCATTAGATGTCTCACCCACGCCCCATCCCCCTCCATAGAGATCGGCCATGCCATTAAAGCAGTAGTCAGTGACTATCTTAGAGCCAGAGGTGGGGAAATTTGGTCCAAAGACCACATAGACCCCACTTGTGACACAATATTGTCCAATAGATACCGCCTTCTCACTCATCCACTGAGGAGAGCTCCCTGCTATCGGGAGGTCGCTGATGTCATTGCCAAGGCCGCCGGTATTTACCATCTCAGTAGCGGCAATAAGGATACGGCTGTTGTCCACACAGGAACCCATATGCAGGACAGGTGGACAACCCACTGCCTCCAGGACCTCTTTCAGGCCGTCACCTGCCATATCCATGGCCTCAGGCACCAACAGACCTGCACGGGCAGCCCCTGTTGCAGCACAGCCAGTAGCCACTACAAGGACGTCATTGGCTATGAGTTCCTTTGCAAGCTCTGCATGGACTTCGTCCATTACCCTGTAGTTGTCACAGCCAACTATGGCAGCAACGCCACGGATACGGCCATTTATTATATTGTCGTTAAGTGGCCTGTAGGAGGCACGAAAACGCCCCCCAAGGAGATAGTTGATGGTCTCATGACTGAAGCCTGCCACCAGGTCCATACGAAACTTGGGTATAAAGTGCCTGCCCCGCTCTGGATATCTCTTGATGGCATGTGTTATTATTTCCTTGGCCACGTCCATGGCCCTGTGGTCATCAAACTGTATGTGTGTGGCCCCTGGGATCTTGGCCTTATCAGATGTGGTGATGAGTTCGGTATGGAACTTGTCTGCCACAGGAGATACCCCCTGCATGATGCACTGGACATCCACTACCATGGCCTCTACCGCACCAGTAGCCAGGACGACCTCCTGTTGGATAAAGCTTCCGGCTACAGGAATCCCCCTCCTCATGAGGACCTCGGTCCCAGTGCAGCATACGCCTGTAAGGTTTATACCCCTGGCCCCTACCTTCTTGGCCTCCTCAACTATCTCTGGATCACTGGCCGCCATTGCCAGGGCCTCGGCAAGTACTGGTTCATGACCGTGTACTGTGATGTTTACCTCATCTTCCTTTAGGACACCAATATCTACCCTGCTGCGTATAGGGACAGGGGTGCCAAACATGATATCAGACAGCTCTGTGGCGATCATAGAGGCAGCCCAGCCGTCTGCCAGGGAACAACGGGCGGCCTGGAAGAGCAGGCTCTTATGTTCCTGGTCCACGCCGATGTGGGTACGATGCATTATCTCCACTACCTCACGGTCTATACCCCTTGGGATGACCCCCAGCCTGCTCCAAAGTTCCTGCCTGGCCTTTGGGGCCCTCTTTATAAAAGAGGGCATCCCGCTCTGTTGACCAAACTCACTGAGCAGCCTGTTACCTACCTCTATTGCAAGGTCTCTGGGGTCCTTTTCAGCAGGGTCTATCCCTACCCTCAGGGCCGTCTCTCTCAGCTTGATGGTGTCTTTGATCTCATATGGGGTCTCACCGCGGGCCGTGGCGAGAAAGGCAAGGACCACTCCCCTGCCATGATCCATATGTGCAGAGGCCCCACCAGCAACCATACGGCAGAAGGTACGGGCTGCCACTGTTGCTGCAGTAGCGCCGCAGATACCCTGCATGTCTTCTACTCCCTCTATTATCTGGCAGGGTCCCATGTTACAGTTGTGACAGCAGGTCCCACCCTTGCCGAACAGGCAGGGCACTGCACCACGCCTGGCCACCCTGTGGGCCGCAGTACTTACGCCCTCAGAACACTCATTGCGGAGTACTGCACGATTGCTTTCACACTGGATATTGGGGCACTTATCTCTCTTTTTCTCAAATCGTCTGCTGGTATCCATAGTTATTTTTCCTCAGCCTGCTCAATTTTTTATAGACTTAAGGCCTGTTTTGCGGCCTGGACCGTATTTTTCATAAGCATGGTTATAGTCATCGGGCCGACACCACCAGGCACTGGGGTTATGGCAGAGGCCTTTTCCTTTACGCCATCAAAATCCACATCACCGCACAGGATTGCCTTGCCCTCAGGGGTCTTGCCGATTCGATTTATCCCTACGTCTATTACCACCGCCCCTTCCTTGACCATGTCGGCAGTGATTACCCTGGGATGTCCTGCTGCCACTATGAGGATATCGGCCTTCAGGGTGTGAGATGCCATATCCCTGGTTCGAGTATGACATATAGTGACAGTGGCATTTCCACCTTCTCTCTTCTGAAACAACAGGTTTGCAATGGGCTTCCCAACGATATTACTCCTACCTACGACTACCACCTCGGCCCCACTGGTCTCAACTCCTGAACGTATCAGCATCTCCAGGATACCATAGGGTGTACATGGCAGGAAACAGGGCTCACCTATTACCATTTTCCCCACATTCACCGGGTGAAAACCATCTACATCTTTTCCAGGGTTGATGGCATAGAGGACCTTGCCTTCGTCAATGTGCCTGGGAAGGGGAAGCTGTACCAGTATGCCATGGACCAATGGGTCCTGATTGTATTTCTCTATCAAGGCCAGAAGTTGGTCCTCACTGATATCTTCAGGCTGGCTGTCCTGGATGGAATTAAACCCGAGCTTATGGGCCACTGCCTGCTTTGCCTTCACATATGAAACAGAGGCAGGGTTCTCTCCCACCAGTATAGTTACAAGGCCTGGGACTACCCCGTGCCTTTCCTTCATCACAGAGACTTCGGCCTTGATCTCATTCCTTATCTGCTCCGCTATCTGGGTTCCGCTGATGATTTTTGCACTCATTGTCCCTCCTTAAAAGACCTGGTTATTATAATAGAAATAAGTTGCTCCATAGGACACCAGGGCCTTGCCCCTGTGCTATCTACAGACTAAAAGAATCCCTTGACCTTTCCGGTATCTGTATCCACGTCGATCCTGCGGTAGGCCGGATCAGAACCAGTCCCAGGCATAAGGCTTATGGCACCGGCAACAGGGACTACAAACCCGGCACCCTTATAGGTCAAGATGTCTCTCACATGGAGGTCCCACCCCCTGGGTACGCCCTTGATGTTCGGATCGTCTGAGAGGCTGAGATGGGTCTTCACCATACAGGTCCCGAGCCTGGAGATCTCGGGGTCCTTCTCCATGGCCTTTAGCTTTGCAGCGGCCTCAGGGCTATAGCTGACACCAGCTCCACCATAGACCTCTTTGGTGATCAGCTCTATCCGCTGACCAAGCGGCATGTCAAGATCATATAGAAAGTGGAAGTCACTCTTTTCTTCACAGGCATCAATCACTGCGTCTGCGAATTCCAGGGCACCATCTCCTCCCTTGAGCCAGTGCTCGGATAGAGCTACCCGTGCACCTGCCTCTTCACTCAGCCTGCGTACCACGGCAATCTCATCTTTAGTATCATTGTAAAAGGCATTGATACAGACTACCGGGTTGACGCCCGCCTTTTTTACGGTCTGGATATGATGGATCAGGTTGGCACATCCCTTCTCTACCCATTCTACATTCTCGCTATTATATTCTTCTGGCATCGGGCGGCCGGGACGGGGGATGGGTGCCCCACCATGGCACTTCAGGCCCCTTATGGTGGCCACTATTACTGAACAGAGGGGCTTGAGTCCACTAAAGCGGCACTTGAGGTTCCAGAATTTTTCAAAGCCTATATCTGCACCAAATCCGCTCTCGGTCACCAGATAGTCAGCAAGCTTTAGTCCTACCCTGTCTGCAATGATTGAGGACTGGCCTATGGCTATATTTGCAAATGGCCCTGCATGGATAAAACAGGGTTGCCCCTCAATTGTCTGCATGAGGTTTGGATTGATGGCCTCTACCATCCAGGCGGTCATTGCCCCTGCTACTTCCAGGTCTTCTGTAGTAATAGGCCTGCCTGTACGGTCATAGGCGAGGACTATACGGCCTATACGTTCCCTGAGGTCCTTTAGATCATTTGCCACGGCAAGTATTGCCATAATCTCTGAACTGACTGCTATATTAAAGCCGCTCTGCATGGTAAGGCCATCCATCCGGCCCCCGATTCCAATGATTATATTCCTCAGCGCCTGGACACAGAAATCAATTACCCAGTGAAACTCCACGCCCTTTGGATCTATATTTAGACGTCTTAGCCCCCTCTGGGCCAACTGTTCATCAGTGTAGTTAGATTCATGCTGCATGCGGGCAGTAAGGGCAGTCATTCCCAGGTTATGGGCATTCATGACTGCATTGATATCACCTGTGAGCCCCAGAGACAGCTTTGAGAGTGGGATGACCTGCGCAAGCCCTCCACCTGCTGCGCTTCCCTTGATATTGAAAGTGGGGCCTCCTGATGGCTGGCGCATGGTACCTATAACACCTTTGCCCCTCTTGCCAAGCCCTTCCAAAAGACCCACTGTACATGTACTCTTACCCTCGCCCAGAGGGGTGGGCGTAATGGCAGTCACCTCGATGTATTTCCCATCTGGCCTGTCCTTGAGGCGCTCCAGGACCCTGGCATAATCCACCTTTGCTACATAGTGCCCATAAGGAAGAAGTTCTTCTTTCTCAAGCGCCAATTCCTCTCCCAGTTCATACACAGTCTTCATCCCCTCTTCAGCTACTTCAGAGATCTGCCAGTCTTTCATTGTAGTTGGATCCAGCTTCATGAATAAACCTCCTTGTGAATTTTTGGATACAGCCCTAGCTATACTATCAAAATCTGCTGACAACAGACAGGAAATGAACAGACAAAGTCTTGCAGTTTAATAAATAAATAGCTAAAATGGAATTTGTCAACCCTGGCCCTTCAGAGCCAAAATCCAGATATCTTACCATGGCCTATTGAGGACTTAACTTTTCAGCCCCAACTTATTGAGAAGTTACCAGAGAAGATACAGAGGATGCAGGAGTCAAAAATTGCTTCTGGAAATAGACCCACAGAGACCCAGACCTCGTCAGATAGATCTGGTGGCAGAGGCCCTAAAGAGGGGGGAAGTAATCGTATATCCTACAGACACCTGCTATGGGATAGGGGCTGACATCTTCAATAAAAAGGCCATCAAACAGATCTATCAGATCAAAGGACTGGCTAAGAGCACCCCCTTCAGCTTTGTCTGTGCAGACCTCAGGGATATCAGCAGATATGCCTACGTCACAGACTATGCCTACCGTATCCTGAGGCATTTTTTGCCAGGTCCCTATACCTTCATCCTGGAAGGATCCAGGGAAGTCCCCAAGATGATGCTCACAAAACGCCGCACAGTAGGGATCCGTATCCCTGCCCACCCAGTATGTGAGGCAATAACCAAGGCCCAGGGGAATCCGCTCATAAGTACCTCTGCAAGCATAAGAGATGGGCCTATATGGTCTGACCCTAAAGAGATAGCCAGGATCTTGGGAAAGAGGGTGGCTATTGTTGTAGATTCTGGAATTATTCCTGCTGAACCCTCGAGCGTGATATCTCTAATAGATGATGTGCCCTTGGTGCTCAGAAAGGGTAAGGGCGATGTGTCTATATTTTGAGAAAGTCAAGGACCTAAATCTGTCTTCAAGTCCTTACCCGCCTTAAAGACTATACGCTGGCTTGATGGACATATTGTGTATGTGCCTGTCTTTGGATTTACAAACCTACGTCCCTTCTGTCTATGTATTGCAAAGCTCCCAAATCCCCTGATCTCTATCCTCCTGCCCTCCCTGAGCGCTGAGGTCATTACATCAAAAACCAGATCTACCACAGTCTCCAGGTCTCTCTTGAAGTGTTGAGGGAATCTCTGCTCTAACTGGGCTACCAGATTTCGCTTCAGCATAGGGTCACTATCTACCAGGCCTCATAAGAAATAGACCTATTGACAGGTGCCTTTAATACCTGATGAAGGATATTGTCCATGGCCCTTGTCTCCTCTCCTTCCAGGACCTCCTTTAGGACTGAGAGGCGATTTTTCGCGGGATAGACGAGTTCAGGCCTACCCTTTATACCTGCCAATTTTGCAGCCTGGTCCACTGCCACACTAAAGTTCCCCAACTTATCTACCAGCCTGGCATGAAGGGCCTGATTACCCGTCATAATTCTCCCATCGGCAATGGCCAATACCTGCTTCTCAGGGAGCCTTCGGCTCTTGGCCACTGCCATTATAAACTGCTGATGGACGTCTTCCATTACCCCATGGAGCAGTGTACGCTCTTCTTTGGTCATATCCCTGGTAATAGACCCTATATCCTTAAAAGAGCCACACTTGACCACAGTGTCTCTGATCCCCAGTTTTTCCATAAGGCCTTTTATATTAGGGATATTGGCAATAACACCTATACTCCCAGTCACTGTACCTGGATCGGCAATGATATACCTGGCACCTATGGCCGTATAATAGCCACCTGATGCCGCTACTGAGCCCAGAGATGCCACCACAGGCTTCTTTCTGTCCAGCCTCTTTATCTCTTCATACAGTTCCTGAGATGCCCCTACTGCCCCGCCGGGGCTGTCTATGCGTACTACTACGGCCTTGATATCTTTATTATATTGGAAGTCTCTAAGTACCTTGAGGGTAGGCTCAGGGTCGGCAATAATCCCCTTAACTGTCACTACTCCTACCTTATCTCCGTGATAGACTGTAGGACCAAAGAGAAGACCCCTTGCCATCCATATCCCCATGAGGAACATAACCGTTATACCAAGGAGTGTGAGCCCACCTATGGTAGCCAGGGCCACCAATACTGGGTGGGCACGCCCTTTAGGAATATATGATTTGGTCATGACTTCACCTATTTTTTGGCCTTGGTTTCCTTATAGGTATGACTCTGCTGTACTAATTCCTCTTGTAATAGACTCCCAAAGGTTGTACTGGCCCTGTTATTATTCGTATACTCTTCAAAGTTTGATTTCTCTTCATCCTGATATATCCTCTTTATAGAGAGCCCTATCCGCTTCTCCAGCGGACCTACATGGATGACCTTTGCGGTCACCTCCTCTCCTAGCTGAAACATCCCAGCTGGTGTCTTGACCTTGCCAGGTCCTAGCTCAGAGATATGTATCAGGCCCTCTACTCCCTCCTCTATCTCGACAAATACCCCAAAGTCTGTGATATTTGTCACCCTGCCAGTAACCTTGCTACCTACTGGATATTTTTCAAGCACTGTCTTCCAGGGATCAGGATAGAGCTGTTTGATGCCCAGAGAGAAACGTTCCTTCTCTTTGTCAATATTGAGCACTACGGCCTGGATAACTTCCCCCTTCTTATAGAGCTCACCAGGATGTTTGATCCTCTTACTCCAGGACAGGTCTGAGATATGGACAAGGCCATCGATCCCTTCCTCTATACCTATAAACAGACCAAAGTCAGTGACGTTTTTCACTGCTCCTTCTATTACAGTACCGACAGGATAACGTTCCTCTATCAGGTCCCAGGGATTTGGCTCTGTCTGTTTTAGCCCTAAAGATATCCTCTTGGCCTTAGAGTCCACCTTGAGCACCACGGCCTCGACAATATCACCCACCTTGACCATCTGAGAGGGATGATGTATGCGCTTGGTCCATGACATCTCAGATACATGTACCAGACCCTCTACGCCCTCCTCAAGTTCAACAAAGGCACCATAATCTGTCAGACTGACCACCTTACCCCTTACTCTTTCTCCTACTGGATATTTCTCTTCTACAGTCAGCCAAGGATCTTCTGTAAGCTGCTTTATCCCCAGCGAGACCTTTTCAGTCTCAGGGTCATAGGTGAGGACCTTTACTTTAATTTTATCACCTACATTGAAGAGTTTAGACGGATGCTCTATATGCCCCCATGACATATCGGTTATATGGAGGAGCCCATCGATCCCTCCAAGGTCCACAAATATACCATAGTCTGTAATATTTTTGACTTCTCCCTCTCTGATCTGGTCTTCTTCAAGGGAGGCCAGGGTCTCCTTCCTCTTTTTGGCCCTCTCCTTTTCTAAAAGGGTCCTACGGGATACTACCACATTCTCCCGACGTCGATTACACTTCAAGATAGAACACTCTATGACCTGATTGAGCATGTCTTCAGGGTCAGGAACCGGTCTGAGATCGATCTGAGAAAAGGGCAAAAATGCATTCACCCCACCCTTTTGATCCCCTATTCTTACTGACAGGCCACCCTTTACCCTGGAGACTACGGTCCCCTTGATAGGGACCTCTTCTTCAAAGGCCTTTGTGATCTCTTTCCATACCTGCTGGCGCAGGGCCTTGGAGTGAGAAAGCCTCAGCATCCCTCCCTCAGGGTCCCAGCGCTCAAGCAATACCTCTACGACGTCTCCAGGAGAGACAGTTACATCTCCCTCCTCGTTACAGAATTCCCGGACCGGGATCAGGCCCTCTGACTTATATCCAACATCAATCATAACAAATTCTCTATCAATACTCACAACAGTACCCTTGAGGATCTCTCCCTCCTGAAAGGCACGAAGACTCTGCTCAAACAGGTCTTCAAACTGACCCATATCTCCAGATTCTTTGGGTGACTCCTCTTCTCCTGCAGTCTGTGAACTTAGCTGCAGAGGTGCAACCTCTTGATCAGAGGTAGCAGTTAAATTCTGTTCCTGAGTTGCCTCACTCGCCACTTTTTCCATTACAAAATGACCCCCTAGAAGAACGAAATATTTTTTTATAATAGCCCAATCCTCAAAATTCAACAACCAGAGCTATAAAGAAATCTCTGCAGACCCATTGTAACTGTTCAACCCCCTTCTGTTGAACCGTTTAGACCACTGCGCTGGGATATGAACAGTTACTCCCCTGTACCCAAAGGACCAGCCATATAATGAAAAGATGTATGACAGTGCTTAGCAGGAGGTGCTGTATAGTGCACCATAAAACTCAGGCAGGTGATTAAGACCCTGTTACCCCAAATGCCTTTTTCAGGCGCTCTTCTACCAGCGGTGGGACCAGTCCCTCAAGATTGCCACCAAAACGGGCTGCCTCTTTTACTATACTGGAGCTTATATATATCCAGCGGAATCCTGTCATCAAGAATACTGTCTCTATCCTTTTGTCCAGCTTGCGGTTCATTAAGGCCCGTTGGAGTTCATAGTCAAAGTCAGATACGGCCCTCAGGCCCCTCAAGATGGCACAGGCCCCATACCTGGCGGCAAGATCCACCAGGAGTCCGTCAAAACTGGTTATCTCTATCCTTCCATTCATACCTATGGTCTCATGGACCATCTCCAGACGCTCTTCCAGACTAAACAGGCTCTTTTTGGCAGGGTTGATGCCTATGGCAATTATTATTTTGTCAAATAGCTTTAGCGCACGCCTGACAAGATCCAGATGGCCATTAGTGACTGGATCAAATGTGCCTGGATATATAGCTATGCGGGGACCGTGATCTGATGACATCATCTATTGACCTGTAAAACCACAGTACAGTCTGACCATATCTCCGACTCTCCACAAGCTGAAGGGACAATTTTGCTCCGGCCATATGTCTGGGAATCACCCTGGAAGGAAGGGGCTCTTTCTTAAATTCCTCAATGACCATCCAGCCTCCACAGGACAAAAGACTGGCCTCAGATACCAGGTCCAGGACCTCCCTGCCAAGTCCCTGAGAATATGGCGGATCGGCCAGTATCAATTCAAAGGGCCCAGATCTGAGGACACGCCTGAGAGACCTCGACCTGGACCCAATCTCTGCCCTGATCAAGGTTGCATGCCCAATAAGACCACATATCTCGAGGTTTCTCCTGATAAGGTCAATGGATGACCTGGAACGATCCACAAAGACCACATCTCTTGCCCCCCTGGAAAGGGCCTCTATCCCAAGCTGGCCCGTGCCGGCAAATAGATCTACAACATGACACAACTGCCATGGAATATCCATCTGGACAGCCAGGACCTGAAAGAGGGCCTCCCGCACCAGACCCCTGGTAGGACGCAGAGAGAGACCCCTGGGACTTATAAGGTGGTGTCCCTGTAGCACACCTCCGGTAATCCGCATTGATAAAGGCTATTGGTTAATAGTCAGTGCCCGCTCGATGATCTTTGCCTCAGTCCAATCTGAGGGGTCTTCCAGCCTCCTGGCCTTGGGACCCAGGTCATATGAACCTGCAGTCAGTATGGCATCTATGGCCAGTGGAGCTGTATCCCTGGCATTAAAGACATTGACCAGGAGATTATAGACAAAGTCCTCTACCCGCCTGCTCATCCTCTCTCTTATCTCTTTTGGCTGACCGAGTATCTTGTTCTCAAAGGGAAGATTCAATTTCTTAAAATTTCCTCCCTTCAGGCCCTTAGACTCTGCATAGGCCTGCATCTCTGCCCACAGTGCTTCTGTCACACCCTCTCCTGAGATCTTGATGAAATTTCCATCTTCGTCTGTAGCTGCATTGCCATAGTCATTCACCTCAAGGCCCCAGGAGACCATCTGTAGGGCAGTAGCCACATTGGCCTTGGTAGTATGGGTCTTTGCCGCAATCTCACGCAATCGGTCAGAGTTGTTGCCAGAGGTGCCGTGCTGTGCACCTGAGACCTCATATCTGCTCAGGGCCTGGTGGATCTCTGCCGTCAGGCCCACCTGTATTCCAAGATCACTCTCCTCAATACCATGTGTAGAACCGTTGTTGAGTGCTATCCAGTCCGGAAAGACGTCATGTGCATTGAGACCCTGGATGAGGAACAAGGCCTCCCCTGGAGTCGAGAGCCCTTCCTTTCCCTTGATCTCACCTACCTCTGTCTCCAGACCTGCCCACTTAGGGATGTATGGGGCAAGCTCCAGATTGGCAAGGAGATTCCTGTCATCTGGGAGATGCGATGCATCAATAGCTATAGAAGTCATGCCTGACTCAAAGAGGGTAGGGATCTCTGTCTTTGCCGGTTCGATATCCTCTACCTTCTTGATGCCATAGTGATCGGCATGAATTGCTATAGGGACAGTGATCCCCAGCTCATTACAGACCTGATCGACCTGCCTGGCTATATCCCAATAGTCCACGGCACAGTAGGGATTTGCACCACCTTCTGACCTGGCTATCTCTATTATTATGGCTGCATTTGCCCTCTGCGCTGCAGCCAGCACCCCACGAATAATAATATAACTCCTGCCATTGGCCGCTATTGTCATTGCCTTACCCTTGGCCCGCATTGCCCTATCAATGACCTTGCCACTCACCAGCAGGGCCCTTGAGTTAGGGAAGAGTTTAACTACATTGGGTGGTCGTCCTATCTGCAGCGCCCTATCAAAGTCTTTGGGATATTGTCCTGTCATGACAGACCTCCTTTCAGAAATTTGTAACTCTTCAATAAAAACCAGAATTTAGCCAGTTATAGATCATAGATATCTCTCTGCCAGGACTTCTGCTATCTGTACGGCATTGGTGGCCGCACCTTTTCTGATATTGTCAGCTACTACCCAGAGATCAAGTCCATTGGCCTGAGAGATGTCCTCGCGTATCCTCCCCACAAAGACCAGATCCTGTCCTGCAGCATCCAGGGCAAGCGGATAGATACTGTGGAGAGGATCATCTACTACCTTTACGCCTGGCGCAGCAGAAAGGAGCTCTCTTGCCTCTGAGGCGCTGATCTTTTTCTCAAACTCTACATTGACTGCCTCTGAGTGGCTATAGAACACAGGTACCCTTACTGTAGTTGCAGTAACACGGATTTCAGGGTCCTCCATGATCTTTCTGGTCTCATTTACCATCTTCATCTCTTCCCTGGTATAGCCATTTTCCTGAAAGATATCTATCTGAGGAAGACAGTTAAAGGCAATCTGATGTGGATATACCCTGGGCTCTGAGGACCTGCCATCGACCCAGGCCCTTACCTGTTCTTCTAGCTCAGTGATGGCCTTTTGACCACTGCCTGAAACGGCCTGATAGGTGGATACCACTATACGCCTGATCCTGGCACAGTCATACAGGGGCTTTAGTGCCACCACCATCTGGATAGTGGAACAGTTGGGATTGGCGATAATGCCCTTTGTCTTATAGCCAGAGATGGCATGGGGATTTACCTCTGGCACTACCAACGGGACCTCTGGATCCATACGCCATGCACTCGAGTTGTCTACAACCACTGCACCTGCCCTGGCAGCAGATGGGGCAAAGATGAGACTCCTCTCTGCACCTGCAGAAAAGATTGCTATATCTACGCCATCAAAGGAGTTATGGTCAAGCCTCTGGACACAGATCTTTTCTCCTCTAAATAGGAGTTCTTTTCCTTCAGAACGCTCAGATGCCAAAAAACGGACTTCTCTCACAGGGAAATCTCGTTCCTCCAGGACCCTTATCATGGTCCGGCCCACTGCCCCTGTTGCACCGACTACTGCCACACTAAAATCTCTCGCCATAGATCTTCTCCAATGTGGATATCTCTACGATATTCTTTATCCTCTTATATATCCAGCCACCAGGTCTCCTACCTCAGAGGTGGTGTGGCCCATCTTGCCTGCAGACATACTCTTGAGGTCATGGCTGACCGTCTTCTTGACTGCATCTTCAACGGCCTTTGCGGCCTCAGTCTCGCCCAGGTAGTCTAGCATCATCTGGCCTGCACATATAGCGGCCAGGGGATTGATGACCCCCTTACCTGTATATTTGGGTGCAGAGCCACCTATTGGCTCGAACATAGAGACGCCCTCAGGATTTAGATTTCCCCCTGCAGCAATACCCATGCCCCCCTGTATCATGGCCCCAAGGTCTGTAATGATATCTCCAAACAGGTTATCAGTGACTATTACATCAAAGCAGGCAGGGTTCTTGACCATCCACATGCAGGTGGCATCTACATGGGCATACTCTGTTGTGATATCTGGATACTCCCTGGCCACTTCATAAAAAGTGCGCTCCCAGAGGTCAAAGGCATATGTAAGCACATTAGTCTTTCCGCAGAGAGTCACTTTCTTCCCCTTATTACGACGTCTGCAGTAATCAAAGGCAAAGCGGATACAGCGCTCTACCCCCTTTCTGGTGTTGATCGACTCCTGGATGGCGACTTCATCTAGAGTACCCTTCTTGAGTATGCCTCCAGCACCGGCATAGAGGCCTTCTGTATTTTCTCTCACGACCACAAAGTCTATGTCTTCTGGCCCCTTATCCTTAAGGGGTGTATCTACACCAGGATAGAGTATGACTGGGCGGAGATTTATATACTGGTCCAGGCCGAAACGCAGAGCAAGGAGTATGCCCTTCTCTAATATACCTGGCTTTACCTTTGGATTGCCAATGGCCCCAAGATAGATGGCCTTGTACTGTTTGAGTTCTTCCAATGCACCGTCTGGAAGGACCTCCCCTGTCCGCAGATATCGTTCTCCACCATAGTCATACCAGGTAAAATCAAGCCCAAAACCAAAACGCCTGGATGCACTCTCAAGGACCTTTACCCCCTCGGCTATCACCTCAGGGCCTGTACCGTCTCCAGGAATCACCGCAATCTTGTATGTATTCATCGTCTTTAGATATGTATCTTTTAAATTGTATAAAAATTAGGCCCTGAGATCCAGCCTCTTAAGCACATGTGGAATCAGGCCACCGTCTGAGATCAGCTCCTGCATGAATGGAGGTATAGGCTGGGCCTCAAAGGTGTCACCTGTAGTCAGGTCAAATATCTTGCCGCTATCTGCATCTATCTCTATTATATCGCCCTCTCTGATGCCACTGGCCGCATCTTTGCACTCAAATATGGGAAGGCCCATATTAAATGCATTGCGATAAAAGATGCGGGCAAAACTTGGGGCTATAATACAGCCAATGCCTGCTGCCTTGAGGGCTATAGGGGCATGTTCTCTGGAAGAACCACAACCAAAATTCCTTCCTGCAACTATAATGTCCCCTGGCTCTACCCTCTGAGAGAATTCAGGATCTGCATCCTCCATGCAGTGTCTGGCAAGTTCTGCCGGCTCTGAGGTATTGAGATACCTGGCAGGGATGATCACATCGGTATTTATATTCTCTCCAAACTTCCAGACTCTTCCCTTTATCTTCATGTGCCTTATCTCCTAGAGCTCATCAGGGCTCCCTATCCGACCCAAGACCGCACTGGCTGCAGCTATGGCTGGATTCGCCAGATATACCTCACTCTCTGGATGTCCCATCCTGCCGACAAAATTCCTGTTTGTAGTGGAGAGTGCCCGCTCTCCAGCGGCAAGGACCCCCATGTGCCCTCCAAGGCAGGGGCCACAGGTAGGCGGACCTATCACCGCACCTGCGTCTAAAAGAGTCAGGAGATAGCCCTCCTCCATGGCATGGCGATATACTGAGGGAGTAGCAGGAAGGACTATCAATCTCAGGCCTCTTGCCACATGCCGCCCTGATATGACCTCTGCAGCCAGGGCCAGGTCCTCTACTCGACCATTTGTACATGAGCCTATCACTACCTGTTCCAGAGGTACATTCCCTACCTCTGAGATGGGCCTGGTATTTTCAGGCAGGTGTGGAAATGCCACCTGGGGTTCTATCTGACTACAGTCATACTCAATCACCCTGGCATAATGGGCATCCCTATCGCTGTGATATGGTGTAAAATCCCTGCTCGCCCGGCCAGTTATATATTCCATAGTGGTATTATCTGGATCAATAATCCCTACCTTGCCGCCTGCCTCAATGGCCATATTGGACATAGTAAATCTCTCTGCCATGGACAGGGAATCAATCACAGGGCCTGTAAACTCCATGGCCATGTACAGGGCCCCGTCTACACCGATATCACCTATAGTATAGAGTATCAGGTCTTTGCCAGTGACCCAGGGCCTAAGTCTCCCATTATATACAAACTTTATAGACTCTGGCACCTTGAACCAGGTCTTCCCACTCATCATGGTGGCAGCCAGGTCAGAACTCCCAACGCCTGTAGCAAACGCCCCCAGGGCACCATGGGTACATGTATGGCTGTCTGCCCCTATGACTACATCTCCTGGGAGCACAAGCCCCTTCTCAGGTAACAAGACGTGCTCTACTCCAGACTCTCCACCATCATAGTGGTGTACTATGCCATACTCTGTGGCAAAATCCCTGAGCATCCTGGCCTGTTCTGCACTCAAGATATCTTTATTGGGGACAAAGTGGTCTGCCACCAGGCCAATCCTCTCTCTGTCAAATACAGCAGATACCCCTGCCTCCCTGAGGACCTTTATGGCAATAGGTGCCGTGATGTCATTACCAAAGGCAAAGTCTACATCTACTTCTAACAGTTGACCTGGCTCAACGCTATCCAGACCACTATGGGCAGCCAGAATCTTTTCCGCTATGGTCATTGATTTTCTCATATTACAGTATCTTATAGTAACGTTTACCTCCCCACACTTTCTATATAGTAGAGGCGGTTCAGTGCATTCAGATAGGCCTTTACGCTGGCAGTGATGATATCTGGATCGGCCCCCTGGCCTGTGACCACATGTCCATCTTCCTCAAGACGCACAGTGACCTCTCCAAGTGCATCTGTACCCCCTGTAATGGAATTCACGGCAAAACGCAGTAGCCGACTATGGGTCTTTACGAGCTTTGCCACTGCCTTAAAGGCAGCATCTATGGGACCTGCACCCATACTTACCTCATGGGCCTCTTCCCCGTCTATCTCCACCCCTACTGTTGCAGTAGGTCTGATACCGCTTCCCCCGGCAACATGCAGGTAGACAAGACGATAACGATCTGGGATCCTGAGTACCTGTTCAGCCACCAATGCCTCAAGGTCCTCTGGATAGACCTCCCTCTTCTTGTCTGCAATGGCCTTAAAACTCACAAATACCCGATCAATCTCTTCATCGCTAAGTCGGTAACCCAGGTCCTCCAGCTTTGCCTTCAGGGCATGTCTTCCAGAGTGCTTGCCCAGGACCAGGAGCCCTTGACTGAGACCTATATCTTTTGGATCTATAATCTCATAGGTACTCCGCTCCTTTAAGAGCCCATCCTGGTGGATACCAGACTCGTGCGCAAAGGCATTGCCACCGACTATGGCCTTATTTGCCTGGACTGCCATTCCAGTAAGGAGGCTGATCATTCGACTGGTACTCACTATATATCTGGTAGAGATCCCTGTCTGATATGGAAGGAGGTCCTGTCTGGTATGTATGGCCATAACTACCTCCTCCAGGGCAGAATTCCCTGCCCTTTCGCCTATGCCGTTTACTGTACACTCTACCTGCCTTGCCCCCTGCTTTATGGCCTCAATGGCATTTGCTGTGGCCAGTCCAAGGTCATTGTGACAGTGTACACTCAATACTGCCTTATGGATATTGGGGACATGATCCTCAATATAGCGAATCATCCTGCCAAAGTCCCAGGGTATTGCATAGCCCACTGTATCAGGGAAATTGACCGTAGTGGCTCCAGCATCTATCACTCCCTCAAAGACCTTGCAGACAAAATCTAGATCACTTCTGCTTGCATCCTCTGCAGAAAACTCTACATTGCCAGTGTACCTTGAGGCATATCTGACTGCAGCACAGGCCATGTCCAGTACCTGATCCCTGGTCTTTTTCAACTTATATCTGAGATGTATATCTGAGGTGGCAATAAAGGTGTGTATCCTGGGATTTTCTCCCTCTTTTATAGCCTCCCAGGCAATATTGATGTCTTTCTCCCTGGCACGGGCAAGGGCAGCGATCTCTACGCCTCTGATCTCTCTGGCAAGGCGCCGTACCCCCTCAAAGTCTCCAGGAGAGGCAACCGGGAATCCGGCCTCGATTACATCTACGCCGAGTTTCTCCAGCTGCCTCCCTATCTGGAGCTTCTCTTCTACGTTCAGGGACACCCCTGGTGACTGCTCGCCATCCCTCAATGTAGTATCAAATATTATGATTCTGTCCATTTTCTCTGTGCCCTGCCACCTCTACAGAAGAGACATTCCTCTCTTCGCATACCACTTTAGGCCTCAAGGACCTCGGCCTCAACATCAAGAGAGGTCCAGAGATCACATAGATAACCGTAAGCACAAACAACATCACCTTGGGTTCCATAGCAACCACCATTATGGCCAGGATCAAGGCAACCATACCAGAAAAGGGATGTTGCTGGAGCCAGCGCACCTCCTTGAAACTGTGGTAATGTACGCTACTGACCATCAGGAAGGAGAGACAATAGACCATAATCAATATGGATACATGACGTACTGGCCCATATATACCAAAATGCTGGTATACCAAGACAGTTGTAGCCACAACGGCCCCTGCAGAAGGGCATGGCAGGCCAAGGAAATAGGGCTTTGTACTGCCATTGCCGGCATGGCTCAATACGTTGAACCTGGCCAGCCTTAATGCAGTGGTAGCCACATATAGAAATGCAGCAAGCCAACCCAGTCTGCCATAGTCCTGTAGACCCCACATAAAGGCCAGTATGCCAGGGGCCACACCAAAGGCCACCAGGTCTGAAAGAGAATCATACTCCAGGCCAAATTTACTGGTGGTGCGAGTCAAACGGGCTACCCTGCCATCAAGGCCATCTAAGACACCAGATATCAAGATGGCTATGGCAGAGGCCTGATAGTCACCCTCTATGCCAGTAATTATGGCATAAAACCCACTGAACAGGCTTGCCGAGGTCAAGAGATTGGGAAGGAGATATATACTCCTCCTTGGATTCCTGGTCACAAAATCAGTCCTCTGTCTCTGCATCATATCCTACCTTTCCCAAGACTGTCTGCCCGGCCCATACCCTATCACCCCTCTTTACCAAGACCGAGATACTTCTTGGTACATATACGTCAAGACGTGAGCCAAAACGGATGAGTCCAAAACGTTCACCTCTCTTGAGCCTGTCACCGACCTCGGCCCAACATACGATCCTCCTGGCCAGGATGCCTGCTACCTGCACAACGGTCAACTCCATACCGTCATCGGCCTGGATCAAGAGGGCATTCCGTTCATTCCTGATCAGGGCCTTCCTCCAATTAGCTGGCCAAAATCTCCCAGGACAATATATGACCTCTCGGACATGGCCTCCTATTGGGGCCCTGTTTACATGGACATTGAAGAGATTCATGAATATACTGATGCGTCTTACATCCCCTCCCTGGAGAGACGTCTCGCAGCCCTCAGTCACCTCTATGACCCAACCATCGGCAGGCGACACCACCAGGCCAGGACCTGACGGTATCACCCTGTCTGGGTCCCGAAAGAAATAGAGGAAAAAGACCGCTACTATAAAGGCAGACAGGGCAGGGACAGGCCAGCCAAGTAAGGCAAATATCAAAGCACCCAGGGCAGTAGTACCTATAAATGGCACCCCTTCCCTGGCTACCGGGATGCGCTGAGGATACATAGAGATTAAAGGTCTGGGCTATCTCTTGAGCCAACCCATCATGCCTCTCAGACGGGCACCTACTTCCTCTATAAGATGTTCCTTTTCCCGTCGCCTTAAGGCATTGAGCACAGGACGGTTGACCTGATTTTCCAACATCCACTCTGTGGCAAATTTACCACTCTGGATCTCTTCCAGGATCTTGCGCATCTCCTTCCTGGTCTCTTCTGTTATCACGCGTTTACCCCTGGTAAGATCACCGTATTCTGCCGTATCACTGATAGAGTAACGCATCCGTGAGAGACCACCTTCATAGATCAAATCGACTATGAGCTTGAGCTCATGGCAGCACTCAAAGTATGCTATCTCTGGCTGATAACCTGCCTCTACCAGGGTATCAAAGCCTGCCTTTATCAGTTCAGCAACACCACCACAGAGTACACACTGCTCGCCAAAGAGGTCTGTCTCGGTCTCTTCTCTAAATGTAGTCTCTATAACGCCTGCACGCGCAGCACCTATGCCATTTGCATATGCAAGCGCCTTCTTTAAGGCCTCTCCTGTATGGTCCTGATATGTTGCCACCAGACAGGGCACCCCTGCACCCCTTTCATATTCCCTGCGTACCAGGTGCCCAGGGCCCTTTGGGGCCACCATAGTGACGTCTATATTGGCAGGCGGGACTATCTGGCCAAAGTGTATATTAAACCCGTGGGCAAAGAGGAGCATATTCCCTGGCTGGAGATTGGGCTCAATATCCTCCTTATACAGCCTCCCCTGGACCTGATCAGGCACCAAGATCATGATGAGGTCTCCCCTGGCCGCTGCCTCTGCAGCACTCATGGGTTCAAAGCCGTGCTCAACTGCAAGATCATAATTTGGTGACCCTGGACGCTGCCCTACAACCACAGATAGTCCACTGTCCCTCAAATTCTGTGCATGGGCATGCCCCTGGCTGCCATATCCAATTACCGCTATAGTCTTTCCCTCAAGTACGTCCATAGGGGCGTCCTGTTCATAATAGATCTTCATACTAGCTCCTTCCTAAAGCTGTCTTCTTTTCTCTTGCCATGGCTATGGTACCGGTCCTGGAGATCTCCTTAATGCCAAGGGGACACAGCAGTTCTATTACGGCATTGAGCTTTGATTCTGGACCAGTCACCTCTACAGTATAGGTCTTGGGACTCACATCCACTATCTTACAACGGAATATATCACACGTGCGGAGCACCTCTGCCCTGGTCTCATCTTCGGCCCGAACCTTTATCAAGGCCATCTCGCGCTCAACAAACTCTCCCTCACTGACGTCCACCACCTTGTAGACATCTATAAGGCGTCTGAGCTGTTTGATGATCTGCTCAATTATGGGCCTGTCACCATTTGTCACCAGGGTAAGGTGTGAGAGCGTAGGATCCAGGGTTGCAGCCACACAGAGGCTCTCGATATTAAAGCCACGCCCACTAAAGAGCCCAGTTATGCGAGAGAGGGCCCCAGGAGTATTCTCTACCAATACAGAGAGGGTATGCTTCATAGAATCAAGCTCCTTATCAAGATCAAACCAACAACATCTCAGTTGTGGCCTTTCCGGCTGGAACCATAGGAAATACTCCCTCTTCTGGGGCTATAGCAAACTCCATGACCACCAGGCCTTCTGTCTCAAGGCCCTTCTTAAGGACCTCATTCACCTCTTCTGGTCTGGTTGCCCTGAATCCCCTGGCCCCATATGCCTCGGCCAGTTTTACAAAGTCCGGAGTCATCTCAAATTTTGTAGCAACATAACGCCTATTATAAAACAGTTCCTGCCACTGTCTGACCATACCAAGGAACTGATTATTTAATATAACGATCTTGATGGGTAGATGCTGTTCCATGGCAGTGGCCATCTCCTGGATATTCATCTGTATACTGCCATCTCCTGCCACATCTATCACCAGTTTATCTGGAAAGGCCATTTGGGCACCGATGGCCGCAGGGAAACCATAGCCCATGGTCCCAAGCCCACCAGAGGTCAAAAAGGTCCGTGGCTCGTCGAACTTATAAAACTGGGCCGTCCACATCTGATTCTGACCTACCTCTGTAGTTATAATGGCCCTTCCCTTTGTCATTTCATAGAGTCTCTCAATGACATATTGGGGTTTGATGACACCTGGTTCCTCTTTATATCTGAGTGGATGACGGGCCTTCCATGTCTCAATCTGCTGTAACCATTCCTGGTGCTGTTCTGCCCATGCCTCAGCAGGACGTCCTGAATCCCTTACCATATCCAACAGGGCCTTCAATGCCATCCTACAGTCACCTACTATGGGTATATCCACCCTCACATTCTTTTGAATAGAGGTGGGATCTATATCCAGGTGTATTATCTTGGCCTTTGGTACAAAGTCCTCAATCTTGCCAGTGACCCTGTCATCAAAACGTGCACCAGCAGCGATGATGAGATCGCTGTTTGCCATGGCCATGTTGGCGGCATATGTGCCATGCATACCCAACATCCCCAGGCTCAACTCATGGGTACCTGGAAATCCACCCAGGCCCATCAGGGTCATAGTCACTGGACTATCAAGTGCCTCGGCCAATGCCCTGAGTTCCTCATGGGCACCAGATATGATTATTCCTCCACCTGCATAGATGATGGGCCGTCTGGCCCGTTCGATCAGCTCAAAGGCCCGTTCGATCTGTTTGGCATTTGGTCTAATCACAGGGTTATAAGAGCGAAGCCTTATCTTTTCTGGATACTCAAAGTCACCCATGGAATTTTGGACATCCTTGGGAAGGTCTACGAGCACAGGACCTGGCCGGCCAGACCTTGCTATATAAAAGGCCTCCTTTAGGACCCTGGGCAGGTCTTTGACGTCCTTTACCAGATAGTTGTGTTTTGTGCAGGGCCGGGTAATACCTACTATATCTACCTCCTGAAAGGCATCATTTCCGATCAGACCAGTAGGTACCTGACCAGTAAATACCAGTATGGGCACTGAGTCCATACTTGCTGTTGCTATACCAGTAACAGTATTGGTTGCACCTGGCCCTGAAGTGACGAGACAGACACCTATCCTTCCAGTAGCCCTGGCATATCCATCAGCAGCGTGCGCTGCCCCCTGTTCATGCCTGACCAGGACATGTTTTATAGTACCATCTTTCTCCAGGGCATCGTAGACATCGATAATGGCACCACCAGGAAAGCCAAAGATAAGATCTACACCTTCACGCTTGAGGGCCTCTATCACCATATCTCTGCCGGCCATCTCAGTCATATACTTCACCCCTAATCTTCATGAGATTCTGAAATCCACAGGTAGATCAATAATAAAACCTATTCCTCTATTTTTCTATTGTCAATGAAATAAAAAGGGTCATATAAAAATTCCAGCAGTAATTTCTCAATCGGTCACAAAATGGGGCCCAACTTATTGAGAAGTTACTTCCAGCACAGAGCACGCAGACCAAGATATCTCCCGAGGTTACAAAAAATGCCCTCGATGCTTTTGACGCAGAGGGCATTCAAGGCAAGACCCTTGGGACCTGATCTAAGAACTCTCCTCTTCTTTATCCTCTGGCCCAGCTTCTACAGGCATATCTACATCAGTGACCTGTTCACCTATAGGTTCGGCATTCCCTTCAGTCCCTGTCTCTGCGACTTTGGGCACCACAGCCTCTTTTCCCTCTTCGCTGGTCTCCACACCAGGAGCTACAGACGGCCCTGGAGAGACCTGTGGGATCACAGACCCAGAAGAGACTATCTTTTTTGGCCTACGGCGTGGACCAGGTCTGCTAAGAGAGTCAGTGGCTATCTCTAAAACTGATAACATGGCAGCATCTCCCCTCCGTGGGCCTATTCGCACTATCCTTGTATATCCCCCGTCTCTGTTGGCGAGTCTCTGTCCCCAAGTCTCAAAGAGATCTGCAACGACCTTATGATCATGTATAACTGCAAAGGCCTGGCGTCTTGCATGTAGATCTCCCCTCTTGGCAAGGGTAATCATTTTATCGGCCAGACGCCTGGCCTCCTTTGCCCTTGGCACAGTCGTAACAATTCGCCCATGTCTTAACAGAGACGTAACCATATTCCCGAGCATGGCCTTGCGGTGTGCTGTCTTACAACCCAGCCTGTGTGTCTGCCTACGATGCCTCATGACTAATTACCTTTATCTCTCTATTATCAGAATCCACTTCTACAGCGGTTTCTTCCTCTTTAGGCGGAGACCATCCTTCAAGCTTCATCCCTAGATGTAATCCCATGGCATCGAGATGCTTTTGGATCTCCATCAGAGATTTTCGACCAAAATTCTTGGTCTTAAGCATCTCCTGCTCTGTCTTCTGCACTAACTCACCAATATAATGAATATTTGCATTTTTGAGGCAATTTGCCGAGCGTACTGAGAACTCTAACTCATCAATTCTCTGATTTAGATATTCAAGCTCACTTCCAAAATCAGGTGCATGTTTCTCTTCTACAGGTTCTTCACTCTCATCAAAATTTATAAATACCGTAAACTGTTCCTTCAAGATCTTGGCAGCATAGGCAATGGCATCCTCTGGAGTAATGGCCCCATCAGTCAAGACCTCTATTGTCAACTTATCATAATCTGTCCTCTGTCCCACACGTGCCTGCGTGACTGCAAAATTGACCTTACGGATTGGAGAGAAGAGGGCATCTATAGCTATAGTGCCTATAGGCTGGTCTGGGTCTTTATTCCCCTCAGCAGGGACATAGCCCTTACCCCACTTCACCAGTAACTCCATCCGCACCTCAGCATCTTCAGTTAATGTAGCTATGTGATGGTCAGGATTTAGTATCTCTATATCTCCCTGTGAAGCGATCAGGTCTCCAGCCCTCAATTCTCCTGCACCAGATCTTTCCACCCTCAGGAGCTTTTCTTCATACTTAAAGAGCTTCAGGCGTACACCTTTTAGGTTAAGTATGATATCTGTTACATCCTCGATCACACCTGGTATAGTCCCAAACTCATGTAACACCCCATCTATCCTCACAGAGACAATAGCAGCCCCTTGAAGAGAAGACAGGAGCACGCGACGCAAGGCATTACCCAGTGTGATTCCATAGCCTTTTTCTAGAGGCTCACAGGTAAACTTGCCATACATACCTGTATGGGTATCGCTATCAACTTCCAGTCTCTTGGGACGAATTAATGCCTGCCAATTGCGATAATATGGAAATTGTTCAGCAGTCATACTGTCTCGGCCTCTTATAGCAACTATAGCCTAAAAAATTAGCACAGTGGATAAATGCATCTCAAACCAGTCTGTAATCTTGTAGGCTATTAGATTAGCGTATCAGTCTATAGACTGTGGTATTGGTTGAATTGTAGCCTTTTAGACCAATAGCCTAAAAGGCCAATAAACTCTATCTCCAGGACAAAGACCTAAGAATAGAACTCTACTATCAGTTGCTCCTGAATAGGCATGGTTATGTGCTCCCGTTCAGGCATTGCCTTTACTCTACCCTGCATCTTGTCATCGTCCAGTTCCAGCCACTCTGGTATACCTCTGCGGGCAACCGCCCCTAAGGCCTGTCTTATCGGGAGTATGGTCTTGCTCTTCTCTCTCACCTCAATCTTGTCTCCCTGACGCACCAGAAAAGACGGCGAATTTACCTTCCTGCCATTTATGCTAAAATGGCCATGGAGGACCAATTGACGGGCCTGGGCCCTGGATTCGGCAAAACCAAGACGATAGACCACATTATCAAAACGCCTCTCCAAAAGCACCAGCAGATTAGTGCCTGTAACCCCTTTTTGGCGATCTGCCTTGTCGAAATATTTCCTGAACTGTGCCTCCTGCAATCCATACATGCGCCGAACACGCTGCTTCTCTCTCAGACGGATCCCATAGTCAGATACCTTTATCCTGCCCTGTCCATGTTCTCCTGGCACATAACTACGCTTTTCAAAGGCACACTTATCTGAATAACACTTATCGCCCTTGAGAAAGAGTTTGCATCCCTCCCTACGACACAGACGACACCGTGGTCCTGTATATCTAGCCAAAGTAGACCTCCAATAAATGACTCTTTCCTTGCAATCTCAGACCCTCCGTCTCTTCGGGGGCTTACAGCCATTATGGGGAATAGGGGTGACATCCCGAATAACTGAGATCCTAAATCCTGCTATCTGAAGGGCACGTAAGGCCGCCTCTCTCCCAGAGCCTGGACCCATGATCTGTACCTCAACATCTCTCATACCCTGATCTGCTGCCTTTCTGGCAGCAACCTCTGCTGCCCTCTGAGCAGCAAAGGGGGTACCCTTTCTAGAGCCCTTAAAGCCCTGAGACCCAGCACTTGCCCAAGAGACTGTATTTCCCTGTCTGTCAGTTATGGTGACTATTGTATTATTAAAAGTAGACTGTATGTGTACAATCCCCTCTGGCACATTCTTCTTTTCTTTTCGGCCACCTCTCCTCGGTGATGCCATATCTCCCTATCCTCCGCTTCTACTATCTCTTTTTCTTTTTGACAATCGAGCGCCTGGGGCCCTTCCGAGTACGGGCATTAGTTTTGGTGCGCTGTCCATTGACTGGAAGACCCCTACGGTGCCTCAGTCCACGATAACTCCCAAGGTCCATTAAGCGTTTGATGTTCAGTGAGACCTCTCTACGGAGATCCCCTTCCACTCTATATTCGGCATCGATGATCTTCCGCAAGGCAGTGATATCCTGGTCTGTCAAATCGTCAGTCTTCTTATCTCTGTCAATTTGTGCCTTGTCCAAGATCTGCTGGGCACTAGTGCGCCCAATACCATAGATATAGGTAAGCGCAATCTCAAGCCTCTTGCTCTTGGGCAGTTCAACACCTGCAATTCTTGCCACAGATCAACCCCCTTTGTTATCCCTGCCGCTGTTTATGTCTTGGATTTTTACAGATCACTCTGATAACGCCCTTACGACGGACTATTTTACAGTCTCTGCAACGGCACTTGACTGATGTCTTGACTTTCATAGCGTTCACCTCACTGGCTCTTCAGACAGAAATCCCTGACTTCTCCGAAAAATTCCATATGCAACACAATCTCCCCTACAGTACAGATCTACCCTGCTCTATAGACAACGCGGCCTCTGGAGAGATCATAGGGTGATAGTTCTACAGTCACTCTATCACCAGGTAATATCTTTATGTAGTGCATACGCATTTTACCAGAGATATGGGCAAGTACCTTATGACCGTTCTCCAACTCGACACGAAACATCGCATTGGGTAGGGTCTCAAGTACCTTTCCTTCAACCTGGATCGCATCACCTTTAGACATCTGATTCTTATCCTTATCGAGCCTTACTACCTTCTTGCCTTTAGCTTGGCTCCCCTCATAAAGCCTTCATAGTTTCTGGTAATGAGATGGGACTCAATTTGGGCCATAGTATCCATGGCTACACCAACTACAATCAAAAGGGCAGTCCCGCCAAAATAAAAAGGGACATTGAATTTTGTAATCAATATACTGGGCAACACACATATCACAGACACATAGACAGCACCTATCAGGGTAATCCTTGTCAGTACTCTGTCTATGTAATCTGAAGTACTCTTTCCTGGTCTGAGGCCAGGGACATAACCACCATTCTTTTTTAAGTTGTCCGCTATATCTACAGGATTAAAGGTTATGGCAGTATAAAAATAACAGAAAAACACAATAGCTATAACATAGATCGTCTCGTAAGAGAGGCTTCCAGGCCTCAATGCCTGAGCTATATTCTGCATCCAGGGTATTGGTATAAAATTGGCTACAGTTGCAGGGAACATAATAATAGAGGAGGCAAAGATTGGCGGTATTACCCCTGCAGTATTCACCTTCAAGGGCAGATGGCTGGTCTGGCCTCCATATACCTTACGTCCTATTACCCTCCTCGCATACTGGACCGGGATGCGCCTGTGGGCCTGCTCCATAAAGCAGATAAAACCAACCACTAAGAGCATCATGACCAAAAGGAAGAGGAAAAGACCTGGATGTATATCACCTGTACGTATCAGGCTAAATGTATCTATAATGGCCGAAGGCGTCCTTGCTACAATCCCTGCAAAGATAATCAGAGAGATACCATTACCTACACCTCTCTCTGTGATCTGCTCGCCAACCCACATCAGAAATATGGTCCCAGACGTCAAGGTCAGAGAAGTCAATAGCAGAAAGCCTATCCCAGGGTTTGCTACCACTGGGGCACCATTTGGTGCGGTCATTCTTTCAAGACCAAAGGCAATGCCAAGGCTCTGGAGAAGGCTCAGGACCACTGTCCCATATCTGGTATACTGGCTGATTTTTTTCCTGCCTGCCTCACCCTCTTTCTTTAAGGCCTCGAGCTGCGGGATGGCCACTGCAAGCAGTTCAATAATGATAGAGACACTGATATAGGGCATTATGCCCAAGGCCAAGACAGACATCCTCCTGAGCGCCCCTCCAGAGAACATATTGAACATCCCAAACAGTGTACCCTGGACCCGATTGAAGAAAGACGCCATGGCCGCAACGTCAATGCCAGGAGTAGGAATCTGGACACCAATTCGATATATAGCCAACATGAACAACGTAAAGCCAATGCGTCTACGCAGCTCTGGTATCTGGCCTAGATTCCCAATCCCTTCAAACACCTTATACCTCTGTCTTCTGCCTTCTGTCTT
>JALTHG010000008.1 GCA_027004715.1 Deltaproteobacteria bacterium | reverse complement strand
TCATATTTATCGATGAACTGGATGCAGTAGGCCGTCAGAGAGGTGCCGGACTTGGGGGCGGCCACGACGAGAGGGAACAGACCCTAAACCAGCTCCTGGTAGAGATGGATGGATTTGAGAGTAATGAAGGAATAGTCCTGATCTCTGCCACTAACAGGCCTGATGTCCTGGATTCTGCCCTGTTGAGGCCTGGCCGTTTTGATCGGCAGATAGTAGTCCCTGTACCCGATGTAGCAGGGCGTGAAAAGATCCTAAAAGTGCACATCCATGACGTACCTCTGGGCCCTGATGTCGATCTAGGAATCGTTGCCAGGGGCACTCCAGGTTTTTCTGGAGCCGATCTTGAAAATCTCGTAAATGAGGCTGCCCTGCTGGCGGCCAGAGAGAATAAAGAGGCCGTCGACATGCTGGATTTCGAAAAGGCCAAAGACAAGATACTCATGGGCGCTGAGAGAAAGAGTATGATTATCTCAGAAGAGGAAAAACGTGTGACTGCCTATCACGAAGCAGGACATACACTGGTGGCAAAGATCCTCCCTGGCACTGATCCAATCCACAAGGTCACTATTATTCCCAGGGGTCTTGCCCTGGGACTCACTCAACAATTGCCTGAAGACGAAAGACACAGTTATCCAAAGTCATATCTCCTCAATAACCTGGCTATCCTCATGGGAGGTCGGGTGGCAGAGGAACTGATATTAGATGAGTTCACTACAGGGGCAGGGAACGATATTGAAAAGGCCTCGTCTCTTGCAAGAAAGATGGTCTGTGAGTGGGGTATGAGTAACCATCTTGGCCCAATAACATTTGGCAAGAGGGAAGAGCATACATTCCTGGCCAGAGACTTTGGTCATGTCAAGGACTATAGCGAGGAGACTGCCAAGAGAATAGACAGGGAGATTATGGAGATAGTAAATGATTCCTACAGACGCGCCAAGTCTGTGATCCAGAAAAATATTGGGTGTCTTCATGCTATTGCCAGTGCCCTGCTGGAAAAAGAGTCCCTTGATGCAAAAAATATCGATAAGATAATGCAGGAGTGTAGAGAGAGTACCCAGGCCCAGATGACAGCCGTCTAGATGGCCCTCTCGAGTCTATCAATAGAAGGGCATATATTCCGCTGGGATATTCGCACCTATATTATGGGAGTCATAAATGTGACTCCTGATTCGTTTTCAGATGGAGGGGATTTCTTTTCCCCAGAAGAGGCCAGAAGACAGGCAGTATCTCTGATTGCTGCTGGGGCTGATATCCTGGATATAGGGGGTGAATCTACACGGCCCTTTTCAGAACCTGTGTCTGTAAGAGAAGAGCTCCGCAGGGTAATTCCTGCCATAAGAGAGATACGGAGGTCCACTAAGTGTCCAATATCTGTCGATACAGTCAAGGCAGAGGTAGCCAGGGCCTCAGTCTATGAAGGCGCAAATTTTATAAATGATATCAGTGCCTTAAGATTTGATCCAGAAATGGCAAAGACCGTGGCCTCGCTAGAGGTCCCTGTCTTACTTATGCATATGAAGGGTACACCCAGAGATATGCAGGTAAATCCACAGTATGGAGATGTGATAGGAGAAGTCAAGTCCTTTCTGAAGGATCGTATAGAATGGGCTCGAAGTAAGGGGATCTCCAAAGAAAAGATATTGATCGATCCGGGTATAGGCTTTGGCAAGAGGCTCCAGGACAATCTGGCCTTGATAAATCACCTGAATGAGTTTCAGGAATTGGATGTACCTATTGTAGTAGGTGCATCACGTAAGGCCTTTTTGGGCTCGATTACTGGGATCAAAGAGCCCAAAAAACGCGATGTAGCCACCTTAGGAGCAGTTGCAGTAGCGGCCTTAAGGGGGGCCAATATGGTACGCGTCCACAATGTTGGGCTCACGAGGCAGGTATTACAGGTAGTGGATGCCATCCGTAGATCTGGATAATTTGATCGGTTAGAGGCCATGCTTAACTGGCTAAACCAATATATAGCCATAATCCGCTGGCAGGATGTAGTAGACATCCTGGCGGTCTCTTTCATTATATACCGTGTTATACTCCTCATCAGGGGGACACGGGCCGTACAGATGGCAGGTGGACTGGCTGTAATTATAGTAGTCTACTTTGTGTCCCGGGTATTAGAGCTCTATACCCTCCACTGGCTTTTAGGGACCATCCTCAGTTCTCTATTCCTGCTCATAATAATAGTATTCCAGGACGATATCAGGAGGGTACTGACCCAGATGGGGCAATCTCCATTCCTAAAGATCAGGGTGAAGACATTTCAGGCCTTAGAGGAGATTGCAAAGGCAGTCACAATCCTGGCAGAGAACTATACAGGTGCCCTGGTGGTGCTTGAGAGAGAAGTAGGTCTGAAGGACTATCTCGAATCAGGAGTAGTAATAGATGCCCAGGTAACACACGACCTGCTCTGTACAATATTTCACAAAAAGACCCCTCTGCATGATGGCGCAGTCATCATAGAAAAGGGTAAGCTTGCAGTGGCAGGGTGTGTGCTTCCTCTGAGCACAAACCCGGTCATCAGCAGGCGCCTTGGTACCAGACACAGAGCAGCTATAGGTATTACTGAACAGACAGATGCAGTATCAATAGTAGTCTCTGAAGAGACAGGCAGCATCTCTGTGGCCATTGCTGGCAAGATCACCAGAGATATAGATTCAGGTACGCTGAGGCGGATCCTGAATAACAGCTTTGCAGGGGAAGAGCTAGAAAAGCCATGGTGGCGAAGGAGGATCGCTTAGTCCATGCAGTGGCAGGCCTTTTTCAGGAAAAACTGGGTCCTCAAGCTACTCTCATTGGGGTTTGCCCTGCTCTTGTGGTTCTTTGTAGTTGGAGAGGAGAAGGCAGAGATAAGCATATCTATTCCACTTGAACTCGTAAACATCCCTTCTGGACTGGTCATAGCAAATGATATACCTTCCTCTATAAACATCAGGGTTTATGGTCCACGCAGTATGATCCGTGCATTGGCAGTCCAGGGCGTCTTAAAGGTGATCGACCTGAGAGACTCGGCACCAGGCACTATCACTGTCCACATAACGCCAGAGAGCCTCCCCCTGCCTGCTGGGGTCCAGGCAATGAGGATAGAACCCAGCAATATCGAGATAGTACTGGAGCCACTTATGAGAAGCAATCTCCCTGTAAGACCAGTCTTTACTGGATCTGTGGCCAGGGGCTACAGGGTCCTCAAGCTAGAGGTAGAGCCACCAAGAGTGGTACTCGCAGGTCCTGAGAAGGAAATAAAGTCTCTGGAGGAGATAAAGACCATGCCTATAGACCTCAGTGGGGCCTCAAATACGATTGTCAGGGAAGTGGGCCTGGATCTCCAGTCACTGCATGTAGTTCCCGGAAATCTAGAGCCAATTAAGGTCACTGTATATATAATTCCCATCCAGGGGATACGGCGCATCACGCATATCCCAGTTACACTCAAGGAGACTGGGGTCCATGTCTCATGGTGGCCCAAGATAGTAAGTGTGCGCCTACATGGGCCTACAATAAGGCTCAAAGAGGTCAAGCCTACAGATATTGAGGTAAGGATATCAGTAAAGGGCCTCTCACGAGGCACACACTGGGTGACACCTGAATGCACCATCCCTTCTGGGTTCAAGTTGTTGAAGGTAATACCCAAGAAGATCAGGGTAATTGTGAGGTAAAGGAGTCAGACATGCGCAAGTTATTTGGTACAGATGGTATTCGAGGAGTAGCCAATGTCTATCCTATGACTACAGAGATCGCCATGAAGATCGGGCGTGCAGTAGCATATATGTTCAGGGATAAGGGCAGGCATCGCCGTCCCAGGATACTTATAGGAAAGGATACCCGATTGTCCTGTTATATGCTGGAGAATGCCCTTGCAGCCGGGATATGTTCTATGGGAGTAGATGTACTATTGGTAGGACCTATGCCTACCCCGGCCATTGCATTCCTCACTACCAATATGAGGGCAGATGCTGGAGTAGTGATATCTGCATCCCACAATCCCTTTGAAGATAACGGGATAAAGCTCTTTGCAGGCGATGGATTTAAGCTGCCTGATGACCTGGAGGAACAGATAGAAGAACTGATGGACTCAAAGGTCTTGATAGACTCTCAACCCACAGGCCAGGATGTTGGAAAGGCATTCCGTATTGACGATGCCCCTGGCAGATACATAGTGTTTCTCAAAAATGCCTTTCCAAAGGAACTCTCCCTGGATGGCCTCAAGATCGTATTAGACTGTGCAAATGGTGCGACCTATAAGGTGGCCCCTGCTGTCTTTGAAGAACTGGGAGCAGACCTGATCAGTCTGGGGACAGACCCAAATGGCACCAATATCAATGAAAAATGTGGTGCCCTCTATCCTGAACTCGTGCAAGAGGCCGTAAAGAGACATGGTGCCCAGATAGGGATCGCCTTTGACGGGGATGGGGACAGGGTAATAGTGGTAGACGAGAGGGGTTCCCTGGTGGATGGAGACCACATCATGGCAATATGTGCCAAGGATATGATTGAGAGGGGACAACTCAAGTCCAATACCCTGGTGGCAACGGTCATGAGTAATATAGGGCTTGAACTCGCCATATCGAAAAATGGCGGGAGACTGATTCGAACAAAGGTTGGAGATCGCTATGTAGTAGAGACCATGAGAAGAGGGGGCTATAACTTTGGTGGCGAACAGTCAGGACACCTGATATTCCTGGACCACATGACCACTGGAGATGGCATATTGGCCGCCTTACAGCTCCTGGCCATCATGCAGAGGAAGGAGAGACCCCTTTCAGAACTCGCACTCATAATGGATTCCTTTCCACAGGTCTTATATAATGTCAGGGTAAAAGACAAGAGGCCTTTAGATGAGATAACTGGCCTCAGGGAACTCAAATCTAGGCTTGAGAAAGACCTCAAGTCCAGGGGCAGGATACTTGTCAGGCCCTCTGGTACAGAGCCAGTAATACGTGTAATGGTAGAAGGTGAAGAGCAAGACCAGATCCAAAACATAGCCATGGCAGTGGTGGACTATATAGAACTGGCCTGTAGTCCTTAATCCAAGATATGCATGGCATTTAGTCTGCCTTCCTCCTGATAAATGCAGGGGTCTCAAAACGGTCTTCGTCTAGTTCACTGAGGCCCTTGAAGTCTGATAATTTCTTTCTTGCTGCCTTTTTACCCTGTGTATCACGGTTCCATCTAGATATATCAATGGTCTCTGTCTTTTTTTTCTCCCTCTCTCTCTTGGCAGACTCTATAGGATTTATTATAGACTCCTTAGACACCTCGGCATTATCCCTTCCTATGCCAGTGGCTATGACCGTTATCCTGATCTCTTCTCCTATACTGTCGTCAAATACAGTACCCCATACGATGTTGGCGTCATCGTGTGCCTCTTTACACACCAGAGAAGAAGACTGATCTACTTCCTCCATGGTAAGGGTGGAAGAGCTCGCAGTTATGTTCATCAGGACGCCCTTGGCACCACTTATAGAGACATCCTCGAGCAGGGGGTTAGATATGGCCATCTGTACTGCCTCCAGTGCCCTCCGCTTCCCCTTAGCAACGCCTGTGCCCATGAGGGCCATCCCCATCTCGTCCATGACGGTGCGTACGTCGGCAAAGTCTACATTTACATACCCATGCACTACTATGAGATCTGATATCCCCCTTACTGCATAGTAGAGGACATCGTCTGCCCTTTTGAACATCTCTAATATCGTGGCACCGGGTTGGGCAAGGCCCTTGAGACGCTCATTTGGTATAGTGATAACTGTATCTGCCACATCCCTCAGATGGGATATCCCCTCTTCAGCCACACGCATCCTCTTCTTACCCTCGAAGAGGAAGGGCTTTGTCACTACTGCCACTGTGAGGATACCCATTTCTTTGCTGACCTCTGCGATAATAGGGGCCCCACCAGTGCCAGTCCCCCCACCCATGCCACCAGTGATAAAGACCATGTCGCTTCCCTCCAGCATTGCCCGAATCTCATCCACGCTCTCTTCTGCTGCCTCTCTGCCGACATCGGGTTTTGCCCCTGCACCTCGTCCACCAGTGAGCCCCTTGCCCAATTGTATCTTTGCAGGTGCCTTAGACATCTCAAGGGCCTGGGAATCCGTGTTTGCAGCTATAAAGTCCACGCCCCTGAGGCCTTTATCCATCATATTATTGATGGCATTTCCGCCGCCGCCGCCAACACCTATAACCTTTATCTTTGCAGAGGGTTCTGAATCCAAAAGCTCAAATGACATATATCTCCCACCTCCCTTGCAGATATCTCTTTAGATCTTAAACCATGACTTCATGCTACTGATTACCCTGCTAAAGATATTCCCATCTCTTATCCGAAACTTTTTTAGGGGCTGATGCTCCATGCCATAGAGCACAAGGCCCACAGCAGTAGCAAACATAGGCCCATTGACTACATCTACCAGGCCAGAGATCCGCTGAGGATAGCCAATCCTTGCAGGCAATTGAAATATCTGGTCTGCCATTTCGGCAATCCCTGGCAGAAGGGCAGAGCCTCCAGTTATCACCACCCCTGAGGCCAGGAGCTCTTTGATCTCTATACGTTCTATCTCCTGGTCTATCAGACCAAAGATCTCCTCTACTCTGGGCTCAATAATCTCAGACAGTATCTGTCTGGAGAGGAGTCGAGGGCTACGTCCTCCTACGCTGGGGACCTCTATCATTTGGTCTTTACTGACCATAGAACTGAGACAGCTGCCGTGACGTATCTTTATCTTTTCTGCCTCATGCATGGGCGTCCTAAGCCCAATTGCTATATCGTTTGTGAGGTTATTGCCACCAAGTCCCAGCACGGCCGTGTGTTTGATCACCCCTTCTGTAAACAGGGCAAGGTCTGTGGTGCCACCCCCAAAGTCTATCAAGGCCACTCCCAGGTCTTTTTCTTCCTGTGTAAGGACTGCCTCAGCAGATGCAAGGGGCTGAAACACTATATCCAACACATCAAGTCCACTTCGATTCGCACACTTAATGAGGTTCTGGGCAGCAGTAACTGCCCCTGTCACTATGTGTACTTTTGTCTCCAGTCTCACTCCGCTTATCCCTATTGGATCCAGGAGTCCTCCCTGGCTATCTACCTTATATTCCTGTGGCAGGATATGTATGACCTCTCGATCAAGTGGGATGGCCACTGCCCTGGCTGCATCTATGACCCTGTCGACATCTTCCTGGCTGACCTCCTCGCCCTTGATGGCTATTACTCCCTGGCTGTTAAAGCCCTTGATATGGCTACCGGCTATACCAATAAATGCCGAGTCTATTTCATGCCCTGCCATCAGCTCGGCCTCTTCCACTGCACTCTTTATAGAATTGACCGTGCTGTCTATATTGACCACTACCCCTCTTCGCAGGCCTATAGAGGGATGAGTCCCCATACCTATAATCTCAAGTCCCTTATCTGTGACCTCTCCCACTACAGCACATATCTTGGTAGTGCCAATATCCAGACCAACGATCATATTAGAGGGTCTTTCTGCCATTTTTATCCTCAACGACTCAGGCTGGCCCAGGCACACCCAGGGGCATAATCCAGCTTTACTCTATTTACCCTTTTATACATCCCAGAACGATAGAGCTGATACAGGATCTCTTCTGCCCTATGGAACTGTATATCCAGTCTCTTTCCTGTTCCATCAAAACAGAAAGGGATCCTCCTGTCGGCAGTATAGACCAGCATGCTGCCATCCCTGGCCACAGATATCTGGCTTATATTATTTATACCCAGGGTCCTTGTACCCTTACTGGCCATAGATATCAGTTGCAGGGCCCTCTGGATTGATTGGGGATTACCCTGCTTCAGGTCCTTGATATCCTCAGGCCTGAGCCCAGTAATTATAGGAAAAGACCTATAATTTCCCCTGGAAACAGCCTCAATTATCCTCCCCCTGTCACCCACCAGATAGAGCCTCCTGGCCTTTAATAGGGCGACCGGAATGCGTTCCTGGACCCTGATCATCAGCTGGTCTGGGAGCCTCCTCCTGACTTCAACAGTCCTGACCCAGGGATCTGTCTCTATATTTTTTGCTATAGATCTGAGATCGAGGGACAGGAGATTATCCTGGACAGTGACCCTGCTCAACCTCAAGACATCTCTCTGAGTGAGGTGCCTGCAACCCACTATCTGGACACTGGAGACCCTGAAGAGCTCGCTCTTAGAGGCCAGATGCCAGCATATAAAAAGGCTGAAAGAGACAAGGGACACCAGGACCAACATCTCAAGGAGGAGATTCCATGGCACAGAGGGGCCTGATTTCTTCTGTGAACTATAATAAGAGCCCCGAGATGTCGTCCTTATTCTCATAAGTCTGGTCCCCAAATACACAGCTCTGGCACGAGTCCTATATTGGTCTCGGCCATTACGCGTTCCCTTATTACCTCCAACAGGTCCATTACCTCTATGGCCCTGGCCTTACCGCGATTTATGACAAAGTTTGCATGTCTCTTGGAGACCTCAGCATCTCCAATACTGAAACCCTTGAGCCCACACATCTCTATTAGCCTCCCTGCAGAGTCCCCTGGAGGGTTTCTAAATACACAGCCAGCACTAGGCCTGCCCACTGGCTGCATAAGCCTACGTCTCTGCATCACCTCTCTGGCAGTGGCTCTGAGCCCCTCAGGATCGCTGCTCTCAAGCCTGATTCGGGCTGCAGAGATAATGGTCCCTTTTGTGGACTCAAAGAAACGATAACCAAATTTGAGTTGATCTCTGGAGAGCCACTGACTCCCTTCAGGCCCGGTGAATAGGACGGCCTCTATCAGGTCTGCCATAGAGCACTCAGTGGTGCCTGCATTCATACATATGGCCCCACCTATACTGGCCGGTATGCCAGAAAGCCCTTCTATACCACCAAGACCATTACGTATAGACCAGGACAGGAGAGACCTCAGCCTCAATCCTGCTTCTACCAATACTGACCTATATAGGTCCCTGGCCTGGAGGTAATAGATATGGTTTAGTCTGGCCATAGCAATGACCACGTCTATACCTCTGTCACTGATCAACAGATTGCTGCCCTCCCCCAAGACCTTATATTGTATAGATCGATTACAGAGATAAGACATGGTCAATTCAAGGGCCTTTATGGTCCTTGGAAAGAGCAACAGGTGTGCAGGTCCGCCTATACGAAAGCTCGTAAGGGGCGAGAGAGGCACATCCATGTAGATCTCAAGGTCTTCTATGTGCTTTAGGCCTCTATATGGCAACTGCTGACTCCCTTGTCTTGAGCATATCTACTATCCCTGGGCCTACATGTCCTATGGCCCCTGCACCAAGGGTAATGACTATATCTCCTTCCTGGAGGCTGGGGACTATTGCCTGAGCAAGGTCACTGCAGGATTCTACATAGTGTACAGGGCCTACACGTCTCTCCCTGATCCTGTCTGCCAGACGTCTGCCAGTGATCCCAACTATGGGGGTCTCACTGGCTGGGTAGATCTCTGTAAGCCAGAGTTCATCCGCCTCCTTGAATGCCCCAGCAAATTCATCCATCAGGGCCTGTGTCCTGGTATATCGATGTGGCTCAAAGAGCACTACCAGCCTGCGTTCAGGCCAACAGGCCCTTGCAGCCGTCAGGGTGGCCTGTATCTCAGTTGGGTGATGTGCATAGTCGTCTACTACCACTATCCCATCTATCTCATCCAGGACCTCAAACCTCCTGCCCACCCCTTTATATCTCATAAGACCGACCTGAATATCTGGAAAGTCCATCTCCAGTTCGAGGCCCACTGCCATTGCGGCCAGCGAGTTCCTTACATGGTGCAGCCCTGGGACATTGATCTCTATCTCTCCCAGTTCCCTGCCCTGCCACCAGGCCCTATAAGACATCCCCAGGCCCCTAAATGCAATATCCCTGGCCTGTAGATCGCAGCCAGGCCCTGTGCCATAGGTCATCACACGCTTTTTTAGTCTCGGGACCATGTCCATGAGATAGGGATTGTCTCCACAGAGAACTGCAAGGCCATAGAAGGGTACCCTCTCTATAAATTCCATAAAGGACTCACATATACTCTCCAGATCTGGATAATAGTCCAGGTGTTCTCTGTCTATATTGGTCACTACTGCTATACTCGGCATGAGCCGCAGAAAGCTCCCGTCACTCTCATCTGCCTCTGCCACCAAGAAATCGCCTTCTCCCCAGCAGGCATTGCTCCCCAGTCCATTTACCTGTCCGCCTATAACGAGCGTGGGATCAAAGCCACCTGCACGGAGCACTGAAGAGACCATAGAGGTAGTACTGGTCTTTCCATGGGCCCCTGCCACTGCTATCCCAAATTTTTTGAACCTCATCAGCTCTGCCAGCATCTCAGCCCTTGGTATGATTGGGATCTGACAGGCCTCTGCTGCCTGGATCTCAGGATTATCCATTCTAATGGCAGAGGAAAATACCAGGATATCTGCCCCCTGGATATTCTCAGGGGCATGTCCTTTGTAGACCTTAGCCCCCATCCTGACCAGAGACCTGGTGATATCTGTATCATGCAGGTCAGAACCTGTAACTGTATATCCCAGGCAGAGGAGTACCCTGGCAAGGCCACTCATACCTATTCCACCGATTCCTACAAAGTGTATATGTTGTCTCTTATACATGATTGTGTATCTCTGAATCCTCTAATGAATTGCTTCCTGTCTTGGGACAAAAAAGACTGGCTCCGGCCATCTCTATTAAGGTGGTAGCTATATCTGAGGCCGCATTGGGCCTGCCCAGTCTCTTTGCATTCCTTCCCATATCAATGAGTCTTTGAGGGTCTTCCAATAGGGACTGTATCTCCCCTGCCAGTTTTACTGCCCCAATCTCTCCTTCCCTGAAGCACATGGCTGCCCCAATCTCTGCCAGCTCCCTGGCATTTGCCTCCTGGTGATTGTCTGCGGCAGATGGATAGGGGATGAGGATAGATGGCATCCCTATAGCAGTGAGTTCAGCCAGGGTACCTGCCCCTGCCCGACAGACGACCAGATCTGCCCAGGAATAAGACCTGCCCATATCAGAGATAAATGGGGTCACCTCTGCAGGAATATCTGCATCCATATAAAACTTCTCCATATATGAAAGATCCAATTGCCCTGTCTGGTGTCTGATCTCCAGTCTGATACCAGACTGCCAAAGGACCTGTATTGCCATACCGACGAGCCTGTTCAGACACCTGGCCCCCTGGCTCCCTCCCAAGACCAAAAGGTGAATGGATTTACCTCTCTGATGTAGTGGTGACTGGATAATAGACTTCCTTATGGGATTTCCAGTCAGGATCACCTTCTTGGAGGGGAAATATCTGATAGTCTCTCTGGAGCTCACAAATATATGGCTCACAAATCTGGAGGCCAGGCGGTTTGTAAGCCCAGGAATGAGGTTTTGTTCATGCAGTGCGGCAGGTATTCCCAACACCCTAGCTGCAAGGAGTACAGGCCCTGAGACATATCCTCCAATGCCAAATACTACATGTGGCTTAAAGGACCTGAGCCAAGAGATGACCCTCACGAGAGATGATGGCAGACCTGCAAGGGAACGCATGCCCCCTATAAGGCCCTTCCCCTTTATAGGCATTACATCCAGGACACGATACCCCCAGCCACGCCCTGAGAGTGCATCTCTCTCCACAGGACGGCCTGTACCGATCCACAGGATATCTATCGGTCTACAGGATTCCATGGCCTCTATCACTGCAATCCCAGGAAATACATGCCCGCCTGTACCACCACCGGCCACTACCACTCTGATGGCATGAGGATCCCTATATTTTACTGCCCTATAGGCCATGTCTTTATCCAAAGCCAGGACCCTGGAAGGCCGAAATCATACATATAGCTCCCGTACTGCCTCCTGAAAGACCCTTCCCCTTTCCTTATAGTCTTTAAAGAGATCAAAGCTCGCACAGGCCGGAGAGAGCACTACTGCATCACCTGGCTCTGCCAGGGATGTGGCCTCTATTACGGCCTTCCTCATGACTTCTCTGCCTGCCTCAAGTCCCTGTATCTCAATTACAGGCACCAGCTTACTGAAGACCCTATTGACTGCCTCTGCCTCTTCACCAATGGCAATTATGCCCCGGATATGTCCGACCTCTGTGACGTCGGCCAGTCTGGTGTAATCTTCACCCTTGCCCCGGCCACCTATAATCAGGACCACTGCCTGGTCTATAGACTCCACTGCCCGAAGCACAGATGCAACATTGGTGGCCTTTGAGTCGTCATAATAGTCAATGCCCCTGATCCGAATCACCCACTGGAGCCTGTGTGGAGGTGCCTCAAAGCTGCGGATGACAGACTGTATGGCACCCCTGCCTGCACCTACCAGACGAGAGACGAGTATGGCACAGGCCAGGTCTTCAAGATTATGACGACCCTTTAGCGACCAGCCCCCCAGATCGTATCTTTCCCATTGGCCATCAGACCACATGACTGAGATCTCTTGCCCAGAGCTATCTAGCCAGGCCCCTGGGACCCTGGGACGCCTATTGCCAAAGTAGAGTCTCATTGCCCGTCCCCGGCCCATCCATGGCCTCATTCCAGGATCGTCAATATTACGGATGGACCAGTCTCCAGGACCCTGGAAGTCAAAGATCCCTGCCTTGCTCTCTCCATACCCTGCAATGTCAGGATAGCGATCAAGATGGTCAGGGGCAAGATTGATCCATGCCGTCACCTTGAACCTGGGAAGAAATGTCGCCTTTCTGGGAAAGTAGTCCAACTGAAAACTGCTGACCTCAAGTACTGCGATGGTATCTTCTGTGTGTCCCTGATTGAGGTATGAGGACAGTGGTGTACCTATATTCCCGGCCACTACATGCGCCAGATCCGCCTCTCTGAGCATCTCATCTATTAACATAGTAGTGGTAGTCTTTCCGTTTGTACCGGTAATTCCAACCAGGGGTCCCCTCCAGAAAGATGCCGCAAGGGCCAGCTCTCCAATTACAGGGATATTATAACTGTATGCGGCCTTAACCACAGGGGTATCAGGAGAGATACCAGGGCTGACTACCAGGAGATCAGACGATGCCCAGGTCTCGACCCTATGTCTCCCGGCCTCCAGGCCAACCCCTTTTTCTGTACACCAGCTCACCAGGTCTCCAGGCCACCTGTCTAGAGGACGTATATCACTGCACAAGACCTCTGCCCCTTGAGATAAGAGCCATTCGGCCACTGCCCGGCCAGACAGACCCATCCCCAATATGGTTATCTTTTTCCCTTTCATGAAGTTATTGAACATTACCCTCTACTTCCACCTTCCACCTTTGAGCTTTAATCTCTCACCTCAACTTGAGCGTACTGATTGCCACCATGCCTAGCAGCACAGAGATTATCCAGAACCTCACAATCACCTTTGGCTCTTTCCAGCCCAGGAGTTCAAAGTGGTGGTGTATAGGAGCCATACGAAAGATCCTCCTGCCACCTGTTGCCTTAAAATAGCCGACCTGGAGGATCACTGATAGGGCCTCAACTACAAAGACTCCGCCTACAATCACAAGCAGTATCTCCTGCTTTGATAGGACTGCTACTGTCCCTAATGCACCACCCAGGCCAAGAGAACCCACATCTCCCATAAAGATCTCTGCAGGATAGGTATTGTACCAGAGGAATCCCAGTCCAGCTCCTACCATGGCGCCACAAAATACCGCAAGCTCTCCTGCACCAGGGACTGAAGGGATCTGGAGATAGTGGGCAAGGACCGAATGGCCTGCCAGATAGGTAAACAGCATATAGACGGCTGCTGCCACCACAAACGGGCCAATAGCCAGACCATCCAGCCCGTCAGTCAGGTTTACGGCATTGGAAGTCCCAACGACCACAATCAGGGCAAATACCACATAGAACATGCCGATATCTGGTCGAAAGTTCTTAAGAAACGGGATACTCAGGCGAGTATCCCAATGACCATACATGGCAATAATCCATATCGCTATGAGTATAGAGACTCCCTGCCACAGCAGTTTCCACCTGCCCTTTAGGCCCATACTGTCTTGCTTCTTGATCTTCAGTATATCGTCTACAAGCCCTATTGCACCATAGCTCACGAGTATCAGGAGACCTATCCAGACATAGAGGTCCATGAAGTCTGCCCAGAGTATGGTGGCAGTAACTATGGAGCCAATAATAAGTATACCACCCATACTGGGTGTTCCGGCCTTGGCCATGTGCCTGGCAGGCCCATCTTTTCTGATGACCTGGCCCATCTGCATCCTATTCATATATCTCACAAATGAAGGCCCAAGGACCAACATCATGGATAGTGCAGTAACTGCTGAATATATTGTCCTGAATGTGATATAACGAAAGACATTAAATCCAGGCCATATTTTGTGGAGGGGATAGAGCAGGTGAAAGAGCATGTACTATCCTCTCTTATCCAGATGGGTTATAAGTGCATCTACTGCCCCTTCAAGGCCCATGGCCCTTGATCCCTTTATCAGTATAGTTGCAGGGCAAGGCAAAGAGGCAGCAGATCTCTCTATCCAAGAGATCAGGTCTCCTGTACTCAAAAAGCTATAGATCCTGTCCCTGGAGAGGCCGGCCTCTCTGGCAGCCATGGCAACTACCTCTGCAAACTCACCTACAGAGATCAAGACATCGACACCTGCATATACACAGGCCCTTCCAAGGTCTTGATGGAATCCATAAACGGCATCACCAAGCTCCAACATATCACCAAGGATGGCGATCCTCTTTCCATCTATGGCCCAATACCTGAGGGTCTTTAGTGCCGCCCTCATAGAGCCTGGATTTGCATTGTAGGAGTCGTCTATCAGCCTGTATCTGGAGCCAAGGTCCCTCCAGAAGAGACGGCCCGGCAGTGGACTCGCTGCCTCCAGGCCATCTCTGATCTGTCCTGGTCTCAGTCCCAGTGCACAGCCCACAGCCGCGGCTGCTATGGCATTCTGCACATTTGCCTCTCCTATGAATGGGAGATCAATATGGACTCTGCTGCCCTTAATATCCAGCTCGAGTCTGGTACCAGGGCCACCTGGGGCCCAAGACAGGCAGGTGACTGCAACCTCGGGTATGGCTGGGTCCTGGATCCTGGATCGGGAATCAGGGGAAAAAGAATATCCAACGAGCTGACAACTGAGCCCCTGTATACCTTCCATGACCAGGGGGTCATCACAGTTTATTATCGCAGTACCCATATCAGGCAGGGCACTAAAAAGTCCCCATTTTTCTCTGGCTATGTCTCTTATGTCTCCAAGACCTGCAAGGTGTGCAGGCTCTATAGTAG
>JALTHG010000007.1 GCA_027004715.1 Deltaproteobacteria bacterium | reverse complement strand
GGTCGTGAGGCACATCACCTTATTCATGTAAGACATCTGGGACCAGGGGACCTTGTCGAGCTTATAGATGGCTCTGGGAGGGTGGCAAGGGCAAGAGTTATCTGGATAGATAGGAGACAGGTAGGCCTGGATATTATAGAGATCCAGAGACAAGAAGATGATTGCCTTCCAATTGAATTGATAGTAGCTTTGCCTAAGAAGAATCGTATGGACTGGATAATAGAGAAGGCAACTGAGTTAGGAGTTCAGACTATTCGTCCAGTGGTTACTGAACATACAGTGGTTAAGTTAGACAACAAAAGGGCAGAGAGGCGTCTGGAGCGATGGAAGGAGATAGCAAGGCAGGCATTAAAACAGTGTAGGGGCGGGCTTCCACCTGTTATCTATCCACTATTGCCCTTAAAGCAGTCCCTAGATAACGGCCCCGGTGCCGGGGCTAAGCTCCTGCTTTGGGAATCAGAGAGACTACAGACCCTGTATTCTGCCTGGAGAGATCAGGCCAAGGCCATACCAGTAACTATTATAGTTGGGCCAGAGGGAGGTCTCTCTAAGGAAGAGGTCGTGATATGTAGAGATGCAGGTTTTATCCCTGCCACTATGGGCCTGAGGATCCTACGTTCAGAGACTGCAGCCATTGGGGCAGTGGCAGCCCTGGCGGCGTACATGCTTTCAGATTTAGAGCAGCAGAGAGGAGGTCCATCAGATATCCCATGCCATAACTGAACACTTCAGAGTGCATGGGATCGTGTAGAGTATTCCCAAATGAGAATCTGTGCCAATCACCTCACAGCCCTCCGAATTATCCTGTTACCTCTACCTTACTTCCTGATCTATGGAGATAAAGATGCAAGAATTGCAGCTATTGTGGCCTTTGCCTTTTTGGGTATTACTGACTATCTAGATGGCCTGTTGGCTCGTCATGAGGGAAGTACGGCCCTAGGCAGGCTCCTGGACCCCCTTGCCGATAAGATCTTTGTGGCTGTAAGTATGATTCCCCTGGTAGACCTGCATATACTTCCCATCTGGATCGTGTGGCCCATTTTCTTAAGGGAATTCCTGGTAACAGAACTCCGTAGGTTTTTGACTGGGGCAAAGAAACAACTCCATGTCACCGAGCTTGCAAAGATCAAGACCACTATCCAGATGATCGGTGCGGGGCTCATCCTCACACTTGATACATTCTCAGACAAGACTGTCGCTATTGCCCTGCTCTCAGGTGCCCTGGTAGCCACTCTCTTCCTGGCTATAAGCCTTTACTGGAGAGACAGATATCTGTCTGGCCGTATGAGAGAGGCACTGGGCCTGTTGTTTCTTGGACTTGGAGTAGGACTGGCATTCAGACCAGACCAGGTCATCCTTATTTATGGTCTCATTATCTTGGGAATAACTCTGGTATCTGGTAGTCAGTATCTCTCTATAGGACTCCCTGAATATCTGAGGCACGGTCCCCTGGTCTTTGGAAGACTTATTGCTTCATTAATGCCTCCACTCTTGACCCTGGCACTTATGCCTTTTGCCCCTCAGGGGATAAAAACGACCGGTCTGGTAGTCTTGATCACTGCCCTGGAATTTGGGGGTCAGGGTCTTGATATCTGGGCCGCTCAAGAGGGTAAGACAGATATCTCCTGGATAAAGACATGCATAGTCTTGCCCCTTACATTACTCTCATTGGTCTTGGGCCAGGTCTTTTATGGGTCTACAGATGCAATCGAGATCTTCTTTTGGAGCACTGCTGGCCTCTGCACATGCTATGTGTTAGTCAATATCTGGGTATACTGGGGAGTGTCTCAGAGAGTTGTACACAGGATTACCAAATGGAAAGGTCTTAATATAGGTAACTCTTGATTCTAAGGGTTGCTTGACTATACTTTGGCTTTATGTATGCAGAATCCAGTCTAGATTTTGATGGCTCGATCCGAGCCAAGAGCATCAGAGAGAGGTACCAGGAACAGGAACGTATGGTCCTCTGCAAACAGGCCTGTCTCAGCAGTGAGACAAAGGGAAGGCTCTATCCTATTGAACCCTGTAGCATCAGGACCCCATTTCAGCGAGACCGGGATCGTATAGTCTATTCTAAGGCATTCCGCCGTCTCAAGCACAAGACACAGGTATTTCTGTCTCCTATGGGAGATCACTATCGTACCCGTCTTACTCATACCCTGGAGGTGTCTGAGATTGCAAGGACCATATCCAGGGCACTCCGCCTGAATGAGGACCTGACAGAGGCAATAGCACTGGCCCATGACATTGGACATACCCCTTTTGGACATGCAGGTGAGACCATACTGAATGAGATCGTCCCTGGAGGGTTCTCTCATCGCCGTCAGGGCCTGAGGGTGGTAGAGGTCTTAGAAAACGGTGGTCGGGGTCTCAACCTTACCTATGAGGTGCGTGATGGGATATTGAAGCACTCAAAGGGCTTTGGAGACATCATTCCTGCAGAACCCAGTGAGTGGGCGTGTACAATTGAGGGGAGGGTCGTCCGCATAGCAGACGTCATTGCCTATCTGAATCACGACCTGGACGATGCCATCAGGAGTAAGGTGATCCATGAAGAAGACGTGCCACTAAAGTGTAAAGAGGTCTTAGGAAGAGACCACGGCACGCGGATCTCCACTATGATAAAGGACGTCATAGCAAGTACCAGGGTAGTAGATGGAGAGATGTTGATCGCCATAAGTCCTCATGTCTATGAGGCAATGACAGAACTCAGGACCTTTCTATATGACAACGTCTATAGGGCACCAGAGGTGCATACTGAGTTTGAAAAGGCCAGGAAGCTCCTCTTTGATCTGTATGAGTATTTTCTCAAAGACAAAGACGCCTTTGTGTCAGAAAGCACCAGGATGTTCGAGGAGAAGACATTAATAGACGATGCCCCTTATGAGCGTAGAGTCTGTGACTTTATTGCTGGAATGACAGACCGCTATGCACAAAATCTGTATTCAAAGATCTTTATGCCCTCACCATTAGTCTAGTCACTCGTAGACGACTTCTCTAAAATATACTGATTTTACTATCAAAATCGCCCTTCCTAAAGACCACTTTAAGCAAATTAGAGAATTTGCCGATGAATCTGTCTGTAGAATCAGGAATAATTATCTAAAATAATCAAATGCTATAATTATGAAAGAGATGAAGAAGATATTAGTAGTAGATAACCATCCACTTATATTGAAATATATAAAAGATCTATTGGGAAAGAGGGGGCATAAGGTCCTAACGGCACGGGATGGCCTCTCGGCACTCAATATCCTAAAAAATTTTACCCCTGATATCATATTCGTCGACCTGATCATGCCAAACATCGACGGAAGGAAGCTGTGTAGAATTATCCACAAGATGCCGGCCTTAAGACATGCATACATAGTTGTCCTCTCTGCCATTGCAGCAGAAGAGATAGAAAAGACGCCAGGCCTCGATGATATTGAAGCCGATGCATACATTGTAAAGGGCCCATTTGATAAGATGGGCAGACATATACTTGCCGTCCTGGATCAGGTGGATCAAAAGGGTTCAACAGGGCAGCCAAAAGAGATCCTTGGCCTTGAAGATGTACACCCCAGACAGATCACCAGAGAATTGCTCTCTGCAAAAAAATATTCCGACGCCATCATGGAGAATATCGACGAAGGGATCATAGAGATCACCTCTGATGCAAGGATTGTATATACCAACTCTGTCACAGCCTCTCTGTCTGGCATACCTGAAGAGAGACTCCTGGCATCAAATTTTGTCAATATCTTCAAGGAAAGCCAGCGCCCAAAAATCAAGGCCCTGTTAGGATCTAAGGAACCGCCCTTGCAGGCATTTACTAAAGAGTCCCCGGCACTGATCAATAACAGAGAGTTTGAAGTCAGGATTCTACCATTCATCGAAGGGGAACACAAATTTATTGTCATTTTAAAGGACGTCACCAGGGAGAGAAAGAGGGATGCCCAGATCCAGAGGGCCCTCAAGATGGAGACTATTGGCAGGCTGGCCGGCGGCATTGCCCACGAATTTAACAACCTCCTGATGGGAATACAGGGAAATGCCTCTTTGATACTTTTAGATATCCTATCCACCAGTCCATACCATAAGAGGCTAAAAAACATTGAGAGACTGGTCCAGGATGGCTCTATATTGACCAGCCAGCTCCTCAAATATGCCAGAGAGGAGAGATATCAGCCCAGGCCTATCAATCTAAATGAATTGATAGAAGACACCTCAGATACCTTTGGCAGGGCAAGAAGGGACATCAAGGTCCATAGAGAGCTGGCCAGTGATCTATTTATGGTAGAGGCAGACAAGAGGCAGATGGAGCAGGTCCTCTTGAACCTCTATGTCAATGCAGCAGATGCCATGCCAGGAGGTGGAGAGCTCTTCTTAAAGACCATGAACCTTGGCCATAAAGACATCGATATCGAGGCCCACAAATTGAAACCAGGCAATTATGTGGGGTTGATAGTTACTGACACAGGTATTGGTATGGATAGAGAGACACTGGAAAGGATATTTGATCCCTTTTTTACCACCAAGGAAATAGGCCAGGGGACAGGTCTTGGTCTGGCCTCGGTCTATGGCACCATAGAGGAACACGGCGGATGCATTGATGTCGAGTCTGAGAAGGGGAAGGGGACCTCTTTCAAGATCTATCTACCTGCAATAGAGCCAGAGGGCAAAAAGGGGCAGCCCATATTGAGAGATAAGATGATTCTCGTTGTAGATGACGAAGAGTTAGTCCGGAAAGTCATTCAAGAGATGCTAAAGACCATGGGATACGAGGTCTTAACAGCAAAGGACGGAAGAGAGGCCATAAGACTCTATAAGAGATACCAGGCCAGTATTGATCTCGTATTGCTGGACATAATCATGCCTGATATGGGGGGCAAGGAGGTATATAGATATCTAAAGAAAATAGATCCGGGTGTAAGGGCACTCCTTTTGAGTGGATATAACATGGACAGAGAGACAATGGAAATTATTGCACAGGGAAGGAGTGGTTTTATTCAAAAGCCATTTAGTTTTGAGGACCTGGCACAAGAGATAAATAAGATCCTGAAGACAGGTGATAGTCTTGAGTCCAAGGAATAGAGAGAGCTGCTCACTAAATCATATAATCAGTTCTGACATGAATAGCTCCTCAGGGAATTCAAGAAGGACGATCAAGATGGATGTCTCAGCCAACACCTTTTTTGAGCTCGAGGACCAAAATAGACTACTACATCAACTGCTTACGACACTTGAAGAACACATGCCAGAAGGGCGCTTTCTACTTGTATCTGGAAAAAATGGAGAGATATCTTCAAAAGGGCTCTCTCTGCCAATGGAGGTCCGTAAAGATCTGCTGGAGATGGCCAGAGAAAAAA
>JALTHG010000006.1 GCA_027004715.1 Deltaproteobacteria bacterium | reverse complement strand
TCTTTGGGACATTATTAAAGTCAATGCGCTGGACATCGAAGTCCAGGAGACCCCTATAGATCCGTCCCTCTTCGCCTTCAGCACAGGAGACCGTGACCTCCTGGCCTGTAGACATCTTTTTGGTGGCATCTTCAGTGCCCACGACACAGGTAATACCAAGCTCTCTGGAGACAATGGCTGCATGGCAGGTACGTCCACCGCGGTCTGTCACAATGGCAGATGCAATCTTCATAATGGGTTCCCAGTCAGGGTCTGTCATATCAGTTACCAGGACCTCTCCCTCCTGGAAGTCAAGTATCTTGCTGGCGTCCTCTATGATGCGTACCTTACCCTGACTTATCTTGCTGCCTACGGCCTTTCCTGTAGCCAGGACCTCTCCCTTTTCCCTGAGACTATAGGTCTCCATAAAATTGGTGTCTTCCTGAGAATGGACCGTCTCTGGTCTTGCCTGTACGATAAACAGGCCACCAGTACCAACTTCCTTCCCATCTCCATCCTTGGCCCATTCAATGTCCATTGCCTTGCCATAGTATTCTTCAATGATGCAGGCCCACCTGGCGAGTGTGATTATCTCGTCATCTGAGAGGACAAAACGTCCACGTTCCTCATCTGTGGTAGTTATATTTTTTACAGGTTCTCTGCTATCACTGCTATAGACCATCTTCTGCTGCTTGAGCCCCAGTTTCTTGCTCACTATTGGCCTGTAACCCTGTCTGAGTGTAGGCTTAAATACATAGAATTCATCAGGGTTTATCGCACCCTGGACAACGTTCTCTCCAAGGCCCCATCCACCAGTGATATAGACGACGTCCCTAAAGCCACTGTCTGTATCCAGCGTGAACATTACGCCGGCACTGGCACTGTCACTCCGGACCATCTTCTGTATAGCTATGGAGAGATAGATATCAAAGTGACTAAAGCCCTTGTCCTGGCGATAAGAAATGGCCCTGTTAGTAAACAGGCTGGCAAAACACCGATGGCAGGCATCTAACACACCTTCTGCCCCCTTGATGTTCAGATAGGTCTCCTGCTGCCCGGCAAACGAGGCGTCAGGTAAGTCTTCAGCAGTAGCAGAGGACCTTACTGCAACATCCACATTTGCTCCGTAGATCCTCTCCATCATATCATATGACTCCCTGATCTCTTCTTCCAGGTCCTCAGGAAACTCTGCGTTCTGGATGATATCCCTGACTCTTTGTCCCCTCTCATTGAGATCGGCAATGTTGTGGGTGTCTAATCCCTCAAGTATATCCCTGATAGTCTGTTCGATTCCTGCCTCCTTTAGGAGATGCCTATATGCCTCGGCAGTGATAGCAAAGCCGTTTGGTACCCTCACACCCCTTTCGGTAAGATGCTGATACATCTCGCCTAAAGATGCATTCTTCCCCCCAACCAGAGGTATGTCTTTGATGCCTATCTCATTAAACCAAAGGATGAATGGAGTTTCATTCATAGTAACTGCTCCCTGCTTTCTTTTTTTGTTGACCCTAAAAAATCAATATCCATTTACCAGACAGAGAATCTAGTCAACTAATGGCTTTTTTGTCAAGGAGCAAGAGATATCTCTGTGACTGCCAATAGAAGGGGTGTGAATGGTTACGTATTTCTAATCGCTCATTATCACTATTGCAGTGGCATATTCTCTCTCATGGGAGAGGCTCACGTGCCAGGATTTGGCTCCTAGAGATTTGGCCCTTTTCAGGGCAGTGCCAGAGAGATGTAGTATAGGCCTCCCTGAAGGCTCATGAGAGATAGTCATCTGATGCCATGTCACTCCAGACCTCATACCTGTACCTAAGGCCTTAGAACAGGCCTCTTTGGCCGCAAAACGGATAGCCAGGGTCTGGGCCGGTCTTCTATGGCTCAGACAATAACTGTATTCCTCCTCACTAAATACCCTGGACAGAAATCTCTCTCCCCAGCGATCAAGGGCCTTCTCTATCCTGGGGATATAGACGAGGTCTATTCCAATGCCAAGGACCATCACTCTATATAGCCTTTTTTGACTAGAGAAAGCATTTCTCTCACTGCCCTCTCTATGCCAACAATGACCGCACGCGCCACTATGGCATGTCCTATACTGAATCCATATATATCGCTCACTCCTGCAATCTTTACTGAATTGTGATAGTCGAGTCCATGACCTGCATAGACCTGCAGGCCCAGGTCTCTGGCCAGTCTTGCCATGGAGACTATATCTTCAAACTCTCTGTCCTCTGCAGGATAGGCATCTGCATATCTCTTGGTGTAGATCTCTATATAACTGCAGCCAGTACGTCTTGCTGCCTCTATCTGTGACCGTTCTGGATCAATACAGAGGCCTACAGCTATCCCTGCCTCATGTAGCTGTCTTACAGATCCAGTCAGGTGGTCTTCGAGACCTACCACGTCCAATCTCTCTTTAATTCCAGGTCTATCGGCAGTCTCTGACACCAGAGTGACCATGTCAGGGCCTATCTCAGATGCCATTTCTAGCATCTCATCTACTGCGGCTATCTCCAGGATAAATCTGGTCTTGACGACCTGTTTCAATAATCTGATATCCCTGTCCTGGATGTGACGACGATCTCTCCACAGATGAGCTACAATACCATCGGCACCAGCAAGTTCAATCATTCCTGCAACTATAACAGGATCTGGGTCTGTGCCCCCTACTGCCTCTCTCAGCATAGCTATCTGGTCAAGATCGATATAGAGGTCTGCCATTACCTTCTCCCTGTCCAGGGTGTCTAAGAGTCCCTGTTCCCTGGCTGCCATATGGGCTGCCTCTACTGGGCCCTCGTGGTCTTCTCCAAGGAGATGGAGGAGACCATGGGCCAGGAGGGCATCGAGTCTCTGCTCCAGATTTATGCCCGCATCTATTGATTCACGTCTGGCAGTATCTACTGATATTACCACATCGCCAAGCAAATCAGTACCTGATCCAGGAGGAGTCCTCAATTCCTGTCCAAAAGAGATGACATTAGTAGGATATGGTCTCTTTAGCCAGACTTTGTTGATACGAGTGATCTCTGAATCACCTACCAGGAGGACACTGAGCTCTGCCTCAGGTCGTCCTACAGCCTTAAGGAATATCTCGGCCACACGAAGCATACGGACCAGAGACACAGGACCTGAATAGTGAGACCTGATCAGGACTGGCATGATACCTTCTGTATATTATCCTCTTTAGGGTAGCTCTTTCGCCCCTTTTCCTCATAGGCCTGGATGATCTGTCTGACAAGCCTGTGCCTTACCACATCCTGTTTGGTGAATGTCACAAAGGCTATCCCGTCTATACCCTGTAGGATCCTTCTGGCCTCGAGCAGGCCTGATATCTCGTTCTCTGCAAGGTCGATCTGTGTGACGTCTCCGGTAATTACGACCTTTGAATCATAGCCCAATCTGGTAAGAAACATCTTCATCTGCTCTGAGGTGGTATTTTGGGCCTCATCCAGGATAATAAAGGCGTCGTTCAGGGTCCTTCCACGCATAAAGGCAAGGGGAGCGATCTCTATGACTCCACGTTCTAAGAGCCGTGAGACCCTTTCAAAGGACATCATGTCATATAGGGCGTCATAGAGTGGTCTCAGATATGGATTGATCTTTTCTTCGAGGTCACCAGGCAGAAAACCGAGCCTTTCTCCTGCCTCAACGGCCGGCCTGACCAGTATAATCCTGGCCACTTCTTCCTTGATCAGGGCAGAGACGGCCATGGCCATGGCAAGATAGGTCTTGCCAGTACCAGCAGGACCAATACCAAAGGCTATATCGTGGGTCCTTATGGCATCAACATATAGCTTCTGGGCCAGGCTCTTTGGCACAATATGTCTCTTCCCGGAATTTATATATAGCCTGTCAAGAAATATGTCTCTGAGGTGTGTCCCTGGGTCTGAGCTGAGGATACGTACGGCAAACTCCACGTCATTTGGGTGGAGAATATAGCCCTCCTTTAAGAGCTCATAGAGTTGGGAGCAGGTACTGTCCGCAAGCCTTACATCTATTGGGTCTCCTGTGATCTTGATCTGGTTTCCTCTGACATGGATAGAGACCTTGAGGAGCTCTTCAATAAGTTTGAGATTCCCCCCCTGTTCTCCGTAAAGGCTTAATGCCAGGGAATTATCAGGAAAAGTCAGTTGTTGTGGTTGATGGAGAATTTTCTGTGGAGTTCTCTTTGGCAAAGAGTTTTCGATTACCTCCTTTTATTAGTCTATTTTGTCCTATTTTACACAAAACTTACTGGACAAACAAAGCCTTTCCAGGTTAGCCCCCAACTACGAGAAGAGGAGCTCTACATCCTCTCTAGATAAGTTCCTGAGCATGTCTTGTCCGCCACTCAAGATCGCATTGACTACCTCCTGTTTTTTTTCTTGCAGTGCAAGGATCTTTTCCTCTACAGTCCCCTGTGTGATAAAGCGATAAGTGAATACCTTCTTATCCTGCCCAATGCGGTGGGTCCTGTCTACTGCCTGGACCTCTATTGCCGGGTTCCACCATGGGTCCACGATAAATACATAGTCCGCTGCTGTCAGATTGAGACCCAGGCCACCGGCCTTGAGGCTGATGAGAAAGAGCTTTATATCTCTGTCTTCCTGAAAGCGACGTACCTTATCTTCACGGCTGGCCCTGGGGGTCCTTCCGTCCAGATACTCATATGTTATGCCTGCATTATCTATAGAAGTACGAATCAATGCCAGCATCTTGGTAAATTGGGAAAAGACCAGGGCCTTGTGTCCATTAGAGATGGACCTCTCTATCAAGGTCAAGAGCTCTTTCAGCTTACCAGAGCCTGCCCTGTCTTCTCCAATGAGGGCAGGATGATTGGCTGCCTGACGCAGCCTGAGGAGCCCTTCCAGCACCTTTATGCGGCTCTTGTTGATGCCCTGTTGCTCTATACTTGCCAGGACTGAGGCACGATAGTGGTCTCTTACCTGTGAATAGACCCTGGCCTGCCTGTTTGTCATAGGACAGAAGATCACATACTCTGTCTTTTCCTGGATCTCCCTGGCCACAGACTCTTTACTACGTCTGAGGATAAATGGTCTCACCATCTGTTTTAGCAGGTCCAGGGCCGCTTCATCTCCCTGGGCTATAGGCCTTACAAATTTTCTCTCAAAGACCGCCCGAGGACCCAAGAGCCCAGGATTTAGAAATTCCATCTGGGCCCAGAGTTCTCCCACATGGTTCTCAAGCGGCGTGCCTGTGAGGCAGAGTCTGTATCTGGCCTTGAGCAGACGCACAGTCTTGGATATCTGTGAGTCAGAGTTCTTGATTACCTGACTCTCATCCAGTATGACATAGTTGAATTTGAGGTCCTTGAGGAGTTCTATGTCTCGCCTCAGCAGGCCATAGGTGGTAAGCACCAGATCTCTTTGATCTATGTCTTTGATGAGTTCTGAACGATCGCTTCCAGTATAGGCCAATATCCTTATGCCAGGGACAAAGCGCATTGCCTCTGACTGCCAGTTAAAGAGGATGGATGTTGGAGCCACTACCAGGGACGGCCCATTTCTTCTGTCTTCTAGTTCTCCTGCCAACCATGCCAGGACCTGCACTGTCTTACCAAGTCCCATATCATCGGCAAGTATGCCACCAAAACCAAACTTCTTTAAGAAGGCAAACCAGCCCATGGTCTCTTCCTGGTAGGGCCTGAGTATACCCTTAAAGCCAGTAGAGACCTGGACCCTCTCTATGCCTGAGAAGTCCTTCAGGGCCTCCTTTATCTCAATAAAGCGGCTATCAACAGACTCGAACTCGTTCTCTTCAAGCAGACTGTCCAGGACCAGTGCATGGACCGAGGAGAACCTGAGTGTCCTGGCGTGAGACTTTTTTTGACCAGCAGCACCCAATTCAAGGACTGGGAGATTGCGAGATAGCCACTCTTCAGGGAGGAGGCCTGTACTCCCATCACCGAGCCTCACGGTCTTTTCTCCCCTCAAAAATGCCCTTATAGCCCTTGGCAGAGGGACTATCTCCTCTCCAAAGGAGATCCCCCCATCCAGATCGAACCAGTCTATGCCAGAAGAGATACTCAGTCTGGAGACACGACCTCCCTTAAGTGGCTTCCTGTCCTGTCCCTCGATCCTCCACCCGTCCTCAGCCAGATCGGATAGGACCTCAGCAGCTCCCTCAATGTCTCTCTGAAATATATGACCTTCCTGTCTGAACCCATTAGCAGAAAGTCCTGCCAGGACCTCAGATTCAGCCTCTTTCTGTCGTATTATCCGTATCCATTTCTCTGTATCCAATATAGAGGGTCTGGGATCGTCCCAGTCTACCTCCAGACCCCTGTAGTCCATAATGGCCTGGGCCTTTAGAGAGCCCTCTCCAAGCCCTACTATGAGCAGTGGCCTTGGGACCACATCTTCTACAATCTTAGGCCCTATTCCTTCTGGCATCTGTATCTCTAGATTGCCTGGAAGAGATTCTGTATATGCTGAGAATTCATGGACCTCTTTTTTGGATATCCTTAGCCCCTCTGATCTCAGTATGGCCTCTATCCAGGAGAGGCCTGGGCCTGGTAACTCGAACAGAGAGCCACTGTAGATAAAGAGCAGTGGTGAGGTATGGAAAAATGCAGGTACATCTCTGAGGGATATCTTTTTACCATCCTGTCCCAGCTCCAAAACAGGTACTATCTCAAAGCCTTTTTCTCTGTCTCTGTCCTTCTCCTCTACTGTCAATTTTAGCCTTGCCTCAGGCAGGCCTGCCCTGCAGAGGGGGTCTGCCAGCAGTCCTCTGTCTGAATGGATGACCCTGCAGCGTCCTGTCTCAGCCAGTAATGGGAGGAGGATCTCGAGATCTCCAGGCCTCAGTCTGATATCGCGGAAGTCTCGGTAGTTCGCCTGGTAGAAGCGGAAATAATACCCTCCATCCCTCCTACAGATATTGTCCAGCATGGCAATTATGGCCCTGTCTCCCTTAGGGAGTCCACGGTGCTCTATGGTAGATGCCTGGAGCCTCCGTTCCCTTCCAAATGTGCCATCTTTCTTGAGATACCTCTCGATGGCAGAGATCTTTGTGTATAGAGGGCTGACCTTCAGTTCATAACACAGGATAAACTGCCCTGGGCCATCTGACCATGGAGGGAGTACTGTGTCTCTTTCCCAGAGGTCCTCTGTAAACAGCGCCCGCCAGTCCGGCCTTTTTGGTGTCTGGGTCTTCTTGAGATCCCCTGCTCTGGCAGGTAGTTTTGACCTATTCTTCTTCAGGAACCTATCTGCCTCTATTATGGCCGCCCATATGTGCTTGCAGGGATAGCCCTGTCTGAAAAACGGACAGGTGCAAGAGATGGCTATTCTGTTGTCCTCAGAGGGCCCCTTAATTATTGAGACAGTATAGGACCTTGATCCCTGGACAGTTGCCAGGATCCTCTCCTGAGAGGCCTCATTGAGTGTTACCCTCCCCCAGTTTGCGTAGCGTCTTCCCCGTTGGCGGATAACAGACAAGAATGAAGACTTAAGTAGATCCTCCCAAAAATGTAGGCGTCTTATCTCCTTTTTGTTGGCAATTTGCTCTATATCTGTGATTATCACAATTTCCATCCCAGGACCAGATCTCTATCATAGATGTCTGATAGACCAGGGTATATTCTATAAAAATTTTTGGTCCAGTTGTAGATTATAATACACTGTTTTTATGAATGTGACTATTGAGTCGTAAAGAGAAAAAACTTTTGTAGATCGAGAATAGAAGTTGCCAATTGATATCCTGTGGTTTTAATATACCCCTATAAAATCCGAGGTGAAAGATGCGTATTAGAGTACAGGCGACCATAGAAAAGGCCTTTAGGGAGGCCGTTGCTGAGGGGGTATTCCCTGAGATATCTATCCCGGCATCACATCAGGTCGTATGCCCAAGACAGGAGGCATTTGGTGACTTTGCAAGCAATCTGGCTCTGGTACTTGCTTCCAAGGCCAGGAGGTCTCCCAGAGAACTGGCAGCCTGTCTTGCAGAGAGACTGGATGACGACCCACTATTCAATAGAGTAGAGGTGGCAGGACCAGGCTTTCTCAATCTCTCTATAGCCCCTATCTGGTGGCAGAAAAATCTATACACCATGTGGGAGGCAGGGGATTCCTATGGAGACTCTGATGTGGGCAAAGGCCGTCGGGTACAGGTAGAATTTGTGAGTGCCAATCCTACAGGGCCTCTACATGTAGGCCATGGTAGAGGTGCAGCTGTAGGAGACTCGCTTGCCAGGCTACTGAAGGCCGCTGGTTTTGATGTCGAAAAGGAATACTATATCAATGATGTAGGAAATCAGATGAAGACCCTTGGCTCATCTGTGTATCTACGTTATCTGGAACACTTTGGTCATAAGGTTGACTTCCCAAGGGAATACTATCAGGGAGACTATATAAAGGATATTGCCTCAGATATTGCCTCAAGAGAAGGGGATAAATATGTGGATGTCCCCTTAGACCTCTGTCTGACACTCTTTATTGATGCGGCTGTCAGGTATATATCTCACAGTATCCACAGAGATCTCCAGGATTTTGGGGTCTATTTTGATAGCTGGTTTAGTGAAAAGGTCCTCCACGATACAGGATTTCTGGTGAAGACTATCTCAGAGCTACAGGCCAGGGGATATATATATGAACAGGATGGAGCGCTCTGGTTCAGGAGCAGTGAGTTGGGAGATGAGAAAGACCGGGTAGTCAGGCGCTCAAATGGTATCTTTACCTACTTTGCCGCAGACATAGCCTATCACAGACACAAGCTAGAGAGGGGATATGACCTCCTGGTAGACATCTGGGGTGCCGATCACCATGGATATGTACCGAGGGTAAAGGCGGCAATCAAGGCACAGGGCTATCCAGAAGACAGACTGCGGGTCCTGCTTGTGCAATTGGTCAATCTTATGGAAGGTGGAAGGCCTGCGGCCATGACGACCAGGGGCGGAGAATTTGTGACCCTGCGCGAGGTATTAGACGATGTAGGTAGGGATGCCGCCAGGTTTATGTTCCTGACACGAAGGTGTGACAGTCACCTGGACTTTGACCTGGACCTGGTCAAGAGCCAGACCCAAGAAAATCCTGTCTATTATGTACAGTATGCCCATGCCAGGCTTTCAAGTGTGTTCAGAAAGGCAAGAGATAAGGGTATCTCGCTGGCAGACCCTGGCCACATAGATGTATCTCTCCTCAACACGCCAGAAGAGATCAGACTCTTGAAGCAGCTGGACCTGTTTCCATGCCTGGTGGCTGAGAGTGCCATTGCCCTTGAACCATACCGCATCAGTTATTACCTCACTGAGCTGGCAGGCCAGTTGCATGTCTATTATAATCGGCATCGCTTTGTCAGTGACGATCCAGACCTGACTCAGGCCAGGCTCTTTCTGGCAGACGTGACAAAAAGGGTACTCCATAAAGGCCTGGGCCTGTTGGGCGTATCTGCCCCTGACAGCCTGTAGTCTTCTTATTATATCAAGATAGATGGGCCATACAAAAAGAGAGAGACAGGACATACAGTTCCAGATGGGTTGGGGAGGGCTTGTTGCCCTGGCCTCTGCCAGTGTCTGTGTGCTTTTGTGGGTGTTTGTCCTGGGGTTTTGGGTAGGACAGAAGTTGATTGGACGTGCAGAGTATGAGCTACACCCGACTCCATCTATTAGAGATACAGTCCCTGAGACCCATCCAGGAAATAGGGAGATAACAGATGGATCTGAGCTCCCTACTGAAGATATAGGGCAGGAAGGGATTACAGAGACAGGGACAGGGCATGGCCCTGCATCCCAAAGAGGCCATGCTGTAGTCAGTATCTTTGCACTGCAGATAGCATCCTATAGGGAGAAGGGCCAGGCAGAGAAGGAGTGCAGGAAGTGGAGAGATAAGGGCTATCATGTGCAGATAAAAAGGGCAGATCTGGGACCTGATAGAGGGGTCTGGTATCGTGTCTATCTTGGACAGTTCCATTCCCTTAAAGAGGCCATAGCCTCTTCAGTGAGACTGGCCGAGAGAGAAGGCCTGAAGTCCTATGTAGTGCCTCTAGGTAAATAGAAATGATACGTAAGGCCAAGATAACAGATGTAAGGTCCATTCATAGTCTACTGATGCACTTTGCAGATAGGGGTCTGCTCTTGCCACGTTCTCTCAGTGAGATATACGAGCATCTGCGAGACTATACGCTCTTTGAGGACACTGATGGAGATATAGTCGCCACTGTGGCCCTGAGTATATGCTGGGAAGACCTGGCTGAGGTGAGGTCCCTGGCAGTTCAGGAATATCATCAGATGCATGGCATAGGCAGACAACTGGTAGAGCACTGCATTTCAGAGGCCCGTGGCCTTGGTATACATAAGGTCTTTACCCTTACATATCAACCACATTTTTTTGAGAAATTGGGGTTTAGACTGATAGATAAGGCTACACTCCCCCAAAAAATTTGGGCAGACTGTATAAAGTGTCCAAAGTTTCCAGATTGTGATGAGATAGCACTGATTATGGAGCTCTAATTACTATGATTGGCAGTTTAGTTGCAAAGGTATTCGGCACCAAGCATGAGAGGGAGATCAAAAAGCTGAGGCCCATTGTAGAGCGTATAAATTCCCTTGAACCAGAGATAAAGGCCCTGTCTGATGCAGACCTTAAGGCAAAGACCCCTGAATTTAAAGAACGTTTTGACAGGGGAGAATCTCTGGATGACTTGCTCCCAGAGACCTTCGCAGTGGTGAGAGAGAGTGCACGCAGGGTCTTAGGGCTCAGGCCCTATGACGTCCAGCTTATAGGTGGGATTGTGCTCCATCAGGGCAAGATCGCAGAGATGAAGACAGGTGAAGGAAAGACCCTTGTGGCCACGATGCCTGTCTACCTGAATGCCCTTACCGGGCGTGGTGTACACGTAGTTACTGTCAATGACTATCTGGCCAGACGTGACTCAGAGTGGATGGGACAGATATACCGCTTTCTTGGTCTGGATGTGGGGCTGATAGTCCACGGGCTTGACGATATAGAGCGCAAGGCCGCATATGAGGCCGACGTGACCTATGGCACCAACAATGAGTTTGGATTTGATTACCTCAGAGACAACATGAAGTACTCACTGGAAGACATGGTCCAGCGGGAGTTTTACTACGCCATAGTAGACGAAGTAGACAGCATTCTTATTGATGAGGCCCGGACCCCACTGATCATCTCTGGTCCCTCTGAGGAATCTACTGGCCTTTACTATAAGGTCAATAGAGTTGCCTTACACATGAAGAGAGACGTCCACTATACAGTAGACGAAAAGGCCAGGACTGCCAGTCTGACTGAAAAGGGTATAGCGGAGTGTGAGAGGCTTCTGAAGGTAAAGAACCTCTATGATCCAGTCCAGGCCGAGCTCCTCCACTATGTGCAACAGGCCCTCAAGGCCCATGCCCTTTTTAAGAGAGATGTGGACTACATAGTCAAGGACGGCCAGGTAATAATAGTGGATGAGTTTACTGGCCGTCTCATGCCTGGAAGGCGCTATAGTGATGGGCTGCATCAGGCCCTGGAGGCCAAGGAAGGAGTAAAGATAGAGTCTGAGAATCAGACCCTGGCGTCCATCACCTTTCAGAACTTTTTTCGGATGTATGAAAAGCTATCTGGCATGACCGGCACTGCCGAGACAGAGGCAGAAGAGTTCTATGAGATCTATAAACTGCCAGTAGTGGTGATCCCCACTCATAGGCCTATGATCCGTAAGGACTATCCAGATGTAGTCTTCAGGACAGAGGCAGAAAAGTTTGAGGCCGTAGTCAAAGAGATAGAGGCCCTCCATGAACAGGGCCGCCCTGTCCTGGTAGGCACCTCCAGTGTAGACAACTCAGAGCGGCTCTCAAAGATGCTAAAGTCTGCAGGCATCAGGCATGAAGTCCTGAATGCAAAGCAGCATGAGAGAGAGGCAGAGATCATAGCCCATGCAGGAGAAAGGGGCTGGGTCACTATTGCCACCAATATGGCTGGTAGAGGTACAGATATCGTCCTGGGAGAGGGGGTGGCCGAATTAGGGGGTCTACATATCCTGGGGACTGAGCGTCACGATTCAAGACGGGTAGATAACCAGTTGAGAGGGCGGTCTGGCCGTCAGGGAGATCCAGGTTCCTCTAGATTTTATCTCTCCTTAGAAGATGACCTCCTGCGTATCTTTGGATCAGATCGCCTCTCTGGGATCATGAATAAGCTGGGTATGAAAAAGGGAGAGCCTATAGAGCACTCTATGCTCTCTAAGGCCATTGAGAACTCCCAACGCAAGGTCGAGGCCCAAAACTTTGAGATCAGGAAGCACCTCCTTGAGTATGACGATGTCATGAACAAACAGAGGGAGGTGATCTATAGCCAGAGGAGACAGATACTGGCCGGTGACAGCCTGAGGGAGGATATCCAGGACTTTATTGAGGATGTAGCAGCAGGGCTGGTAGAGACCTATACAGACCCCAAGACCTCTCCAGAAGACTGGGACTGGAAGGCCCTGGAGGAACGTATGTCTGGAGACTTTGCCATCCAGCTGGATATCTCTCCAGAGCAGAGACAGGAGATGGATCCAGAGGCCCTGAAGGACATAATAGTCAGGTCTACAAAACAGGCCTATGATACCCAGATGAAGCGATTTGGGAGAGAAGAGATGGCCAATATAGAGAAGTGGATAGTCCTCCAGACCCTGGATGACCTGTGGAAAGACCATCTCCTCAACATGGACCACCTGAGAGAGGGTATAGGACTGAGGGGCTATGGGCAGAAGGACCCCCTACAGGAATATAGGCGTGAGGGCTATGACATGTTCATGGCCATGATCCAGCGCTTTAGAGAAAAGACTATAAGCCTCTTGCTGAGGGTACGACCCATTCGAGAAAATGACGCCGAGGAACTGGAGGCCCGCCGCAGGAAACGGCAGAAGAATATAAATTACAGCCATGGTGAAGGTGATGATGGCAGGCCAAAGACCGTAAGACGCAAGGGGAAAAAGATAGGCCGTAACGATCCATGTCCCTGTGGTAGTGGAAAGAAGTATAAGAAATGTTGCGGAAGGAGATGAGCCTCTTTGTCCCTGGATTTAAGGGATCGGCCGTTGAGTCTGGCATCAAACATCAGGGACGTCTTGATCTAGGTCTCATTGTCTCTGATGTCCCTGCTGTCCTGGCAGGGGTCTTTACCAGGAATGCAGTAAAGGCCGCCCCGGTCCTTGTGGGCCTTGATCGCCTCTGTAAGGGTAGGCCCTATGCCAGGGCGATCATAGCAAACAGTGGCAATGCAAATGCCTGCACAGGACCTGAAGGTGTGGTCCATGTACACGAAATTCAGGGCCTCTTGTCCAGAGAACTGGGCATAGATCCTGAGGACATAATGGTCTCTTCGACCGGGGTGATCGGTGAGCCACTCCCTATAGATCGTATAGAGAGGGCCATACCCAGGCTTGTAAGCAGACTCTCTGAAGAGGCCCTGGATTCTGTGGCAGATGCCATTCTTACAACAGACACGGCCCGGAAGACCGCTATAAGACACCTTGACATATGTGGTACAATCATAACCATAGCTGGCATGGCAAAGGGCGCCGGCATGATAGGGCCCAATATGGGACCACCAAGGGCCACTATACTCTCTTTTATCCTGTCAGATGCAGTGGTAGACCCTTACTGGTGGCAGTTTATAGTGGAAGAGGCGGTGTCAGAATCCTTTAACCGGATCATAATAGATGGAGACACCAGTACCAATGATACGCTTTTGGGCCTGGCGAATGGCCTTGCCGGAAATCCCACAATTAATGAGGATAGGCATGGGCAGGCATTCAGGGCTGTACTGGAGGACCTGCTCCAGGACCTTGCCCATCAGGTCGTAAGGGACGGTGAGGGCGTCACCAGGTGTGTAACTATATGTATAAAAGGGGCAAGGAACAGTGACGAGGCAGACAGGATAGCCCGCACAGTGGCCATGTCTCCACTCGTAAAGACCGCCTTTTTTGGAGGAGACCCCAATTGGGGTAGGATACTTGCGGCAGCAGGCCGGGCAGGTCTCTCTATAGATCAGGGGCTGATAGATCTGTACTTTAATGGTGTTAAGCTCGTGAGAGGTGGTATATGTGAGGGCAAAGATGCCGAGGAGAAGGCCAGAGAGGTCATGGCCGCTGAGGAATTCAGTATCACTCTAGACCTGGGTCTGGGTAAGGGAGAGGCCCAGGTCCTGACCAGCGATCTCTCAGTTGATTATGTGCGTATCAATGCAGATTATCGCAGTTGAAGTGGGAATTACAAGGGAAGGTTCTACAAGATATGATGACCCTGTTTGAAAAGAGCTTTCTTCATGCCCTGATGATCACCGGCTTTGTATTTATAATGATGCTGGTGATCGAATATATAAATGTCCTTACAAAGGGCCTATGGCAGCGAGAGCTGCATTCAAGTCGTGTGAAGCAGTATCTGCTGGCCAGCTTTCTGGGGTCAACTCCTGGCTGTCTTGGGGCATTTGCAACAGTGGCCCTTTACTCACATCGGGTGATTACTATAGGTGCCCTGGTGGCTGCTATGATCGCTACGAGTGGGGATGAGTCCTTTGTCATGCTGTCCATGTTTCCCAAAAAGGCCATGTTTCTCTTTCTTATCCTCTTTGTGATAGGTATAGCAGGAGGCCTCCTGACCGATCTGTTGTTTGGGAAGAGGGCAATCAATCAGTCTGTCTGCCCACAGAGATTTGAATTCCACGAAGAAGAGACATGCCAGGGCATTCTTCCCTGGGATGCCATCAGGCAACAGTGGGAGCACTGTTCTATGGCGCGTGGAGTGCTGAGCATAACACTGATGCTGTTTATCTTTGCCATAGTCACTGGTAGATTAGGGCCACCTGTATGGAACTGGATCAGGGTCACCCTGCTCCTGGCCTCGTTGGTAGCGGTCTTTATTGTGTCTACAGTACCAGAGCACTTTTTGGAGGAGCATCTATGGGGACATATAGCAAAGGTCCATGTTCCAAGGGTATTTTTGTGGACCTTAGGGGCACTTTTTCTCATGCATATCCTGGTGGATCAACTCCATCTTGAGGGCTGGATGCAGAGTAATCGCCTGTTCCTCCTGCTGGCCGCCTGCCTGATAGGGATTATACCAGAGTCTGGTCCACATCTGATATTTACCACCCTGTTTGCCAAGAGTGCTATTCCCTTCAGTATCTTGTTAGCGAGTTCTATAGTGCAGGACGGTCATGGCATGTTACCTCTGCTCGCAGAGTCACGCATAGACTTTATCAAGGTCAAGGGGATCAATTTCTTTGTAGGGCTCTCTGTGGGACTGATAGGTTACTGGGAAGGCTGGTAGATTTTCTGATATATAGGGAGATAG
>JALTHG010000005.1 GCA_027004715.1 Deltaproteobacteria bacterium | reverse complement strand
TGGTTGCCCCAGTCAAAGCCCAGCCACTTGACGTCTGCCTTGATCGATTCAATATATTCAGGACACTCCTTGGTAGGATCTGTGTCATCGAAACGCAGGTGGCAGACACCATTGTTCTCTGCAGCAATTCCGAAATTGAGGCAGATGGACTTGGCGTGCCCTATATGGAGATAGCCATTCGGCTCTGGTGGAAATCGGGTCACAACCCGGCCCCCATTCTTGTCTGCCTCAAGGTCCTCTGCTACAATATTACGTATGAAATCAGTAGGATAAAAATCTTTATTGCTCATATCTAAGGCCTGTCTCACTGAGGTATCCCCATTCTGTTATGCCTTCTCCCTCTCCTTCCACGGCATCTTGGCCTAAGCCATGGCCTGAATCTCATCCATGGATGATATGGATAACGCTGATGAGGTGGATAGGGGAAAGGTGAGGCAGGGACCTCAGTGCCAACTGGCTTGATTGCACCATTAGGACACACCCTCATACAGATCCCACACCCCCTACATAGTGCAGGATCGATATGTGCCTTTTTGTCTATCAGTGTTATTGCCCCTTGAGGACAGCTCTTAACACACTTTCCACAGCCCTTACATAAGGATTCATCTACTGTAAGCATCTTTGACCTCCAATTCTGATATAAGATATATAATACTACACAGAGATATTTCTAGTGGAGAGAGACATAAAAGGGATTTTTGTAAGTGTAACCGTTCACATTCCCCTGTTCCCCCTCACCCAAACCTCTCCCCTGGGGAGAAGGCAGGGTAAGGGGGTTAGCCTGCAATTGGTTACCAAAATGTGCCACAACTTATTGAGAAGTTATGGATTTTTTGATAGCTGAGTGCATAAATTGGGATTATCTGTTAATTAATGGGTTAAATCACCTGCTCTGCTCAAGGCGCAGAGTTCACAGAGGAAAACAAGACTTGTGGAGATAAATCTATGCCTGTATTTGAGACAAGACTGCCAGGATTCAGACTCCTTAACAGGGGAAAGGTAAGAGATGTCTATGAAATAGGAGACTATCTGCTGATTGTGGCAACAGACCGTCTCTCTGCCTTTGATGTGGTACTCCCTACTCCCATACCAGGAAAGGGACGTATCCTTACCCAGATGTCTCTTTTTTGGTTTAAGAAACTGAAAGACCTGGTACCAAACCACATAGTTCAGACAGATATAAGGCAGTTTTCAGACAGATTGAGGCAGTTTTCAGAGCTACTTGAGGGACGCAGCATGCTGGTCAAAAAGGCAAGGCCTCTACCAATTGAGTGCATAGTCAGGGGTTATATCACTGGATCTGCCTGGAAGGACTACCTCCGTAGCGGTTCTGTATGTGGTATCAGACTACCCAATGCCATGTCTGAGTCCCAAGAGCTTCCAAGACCTGTATTCACACCATCTACCAAGGCCGAGATTGGCCATCATGACAGAAATATAGGGTATAGAGAACTAGAAAACCTGATAGGAAAGGAGATTGCAGACAAGATCAGAGATATCAGCTTAAGGCTTTACAATAAGGCTGCAGACTATGCAAGGAGGAGGGGTATAATCATTGCCGATACCAAATTTGAGTTTGGGATATCAGATGGAGAGCTCCTCCTCATAGATGAGCTCCTTACCCCTGATTCCTCGCGCTTTTGGCCTCTTGAGGCCTATAGCCCTGGAAGGCATCAAGCAAGCTTTGATAAGCAGTTTGTTAGAGACTATCTGGAATCCATCTCCTGGGACAAAAGGCCACCTGGACCAGAGATTCCGGCAGATATTGTAAAAAAGACCCAAAAGAGATATCAAGAGGCCCTGAGGCGTCTCACATCTATGCATTAAAGACAGATATAATGATCACTCTATAGCTGGAGAGACATGGAAGGTTGAACTAATTGTTCACATCCCTGGCAGAGGGGAATTGAACGGTTACGGAGGGGCTATGAACAGTTACATCACTACAGCAGTAGTCAGAGACCCCAGGTATCTTGAGCATGACCAGGGCCCTGGCCATCCAGAATCGCCCGAGCGCCTGGAGGTCATCTATGAATATCTGGATAGCGAAGAGGTCAGGGGTATATTCAGGACTGTTGTCCCCAGGCTGGCCAGCAGAGATGAACTCCTGTGGAATCATACAGGCACCTATATAGAAGAGATAGCCAGGACTGCTGGCAGAGACTTTTCGCAGTTGGATCCAGATACATCTACCAACAGGAATTCATGGGGGGTGGCCCGTCTGGCTGCAGGTGGAGTATTTGCCGCCCTGGACCTGATTGCAGGGCCTGAGGTAAAAAACGGCTTTGCCCTGGTGCGTCCCCCAGGGCACCATGCAGAGGCAGATCATGCCATGGGTTTCTGTATCTTTAATAATGTGGCCCTCGGTGCCCACTATATAAGGCAGGTCCTTGGCTATAAGCGAGTCATGATAGTAGACTGGGACCTCCATCATGGAAATGGTACACAACGCAGTTTCTATAGAGATCCCGATGTACTGTATTTTTCTACTCACCAATTCCCCTATTATCCAGGGACCGGCAGTGTAGATCAGATAGGTGAGGCCAGGGGAAGGGGTTTCACAATAAATGTGCCCTTGAGTCCTGGTGCCGGTGATGAGGACTTTGCCGCCATTTATAACCGCCTGGTAAGACCTATAGGCAAGTCTTTCTCTCCTGACTTTATACTCGTCTCAGCAGGCTTTGATATATATAAGATGGACCCTCTAGGAGGCATGGAGGTCAGCATCAAGGGCTTTGCCTATCTGGCAAGGGTCTTGCTCGAACTGGCAGAGTCCTGTTGTAATGGACGGATACTCTTCTGTCTTGAAGGTGGATACAACCTCTCAGGACTCAGGGAGGGTGTGTTTGCCGTCCTGTGTGAATGTAAGTCCATGAGCATCTTAGATAGAGATACTGTCTCCAGATTAAATAATTCTAGATCTGGTCCAAAAGTAATAAAAGATGTAATAGATATCCAGAGGGATTACTGGCCAGTATTGTAACTTTCCATCCTGGCACGTAACTGTTCACATCCCTGGCCGGCACCCGAAATAAGGAGGTGTGAACGGAGAGCTTTCGCATACACTCAGACTTTTCTCCATGCGGAGACCAACCAAAGGCCATTGCCTCTCTTGTCGATGGCCTTAACAGGGGCCTTCGACACCAGGTCCTCCTTGGGGTAACTGGATCGGGAAAGACCTTTACCATGGCCAATGTAATTGCCCAGGTACAGAGGCCTGCACTGGTGATTGCGCCAAACAAGACCCTTGCCGCACAGCTCTTTGGGGAATTCAAGGCCCTTTTCCCTGAGAATGCAGTGGAATACTTTGTGAGCTATTATGACTACTACCAGCCAGAGGCCTATATTCCACAGTCTGACACATATATTGAAAAGGACTCATCTATCAACGACTTCATAGACAGGCTCCGCCACTCTGCCACCCGCTCTCTGCTTACCAGGAGAGATGTAATAATTGTCGCCAGCGTGTCCTGTATCTATGGCCTGGGCTCTCCTGAAGAATATCAAGAGATGCAGCTATATATGAGGGTAGGTGATGAATTGTCCAGGGAAGATATCCTGGCCAGGCTGGTTGCAATGCTCTATGAGCGCAACGATATCGATTTCCATAGAGGGACCTTCAGGGCCAGGGGAGATATAGTAGAGGTCTTCCCTGCCCATGAAGAAAAACATGCCATAAGGATCGAGCTCTTTGGAGACGAGATAGAGGACATCTGTGTCATTGATCCCCTCAGGGGACAGGTCATTGCTCACCTGAGAGATGTCGTGATATATCCCTCGAGCCACTATGTGACCACTGGGAATGTATTAGAGAGGGCCATCCTGGGCATCAAGGCAGAGCTGGACGAGAGGCTCCTGTTTTTTGAGTCCAGGAACCGCCTGGTAGAGGCCCAGCGCCTTGAGCAGAGGACCAATCTGGATATAGAGATGCTGGAGGAACTGGGCTATTGTCATGGGATCGAAAACTACTCAAGGCACCTCTCAGGCCGCCTCCCAGGAGAGCCACCTCCCACGCTCTTAGACTACTTTCCAGAGGATTTTATCACCTTTATTGATGAGAGCCATATAACTATCCCACAGATAAAGGGCATGTATGCCGGAGACCGTTCCAGGAAAGAGACCCTTGTAGAGTTTGGGTTCAGGCTCCCTTCGGCCCTGGACAACAGGCCACTCAGGTCGGACGAGTTCGAAAAGGCCATAGGCCAGGCCATCTATATCTCTGCCACTCCGGGCCCCTATGAGCTGGAAAAGAGCGCGGGAGTGATAGTTGAGCAGCTCATAAGACCCACAGGTCTTATAGACCCGCGGATGGAGGTAAGGCCTGCCATCACACAGGTAGATGACCTCCTGGAAGAGATAAGAAAGATCGTGGCAAGGGGTGAACGCGTGCTGGTTACCACCCTGACAAAGAGGCTGGCAGAGGACCTCACAGACTATTACTCTTCAGTGGGTGTCAGGGTCGAATACCTGCATTCTGATATAAAGACCATAGAGAGGAGCCAGTTGATCCAGGGCCTGAGGCAGGGAGATTTTGACGTACTGATAGGTATAAACCTCTTGAGGGAGGGCCTGGATATCCCAGAGGTATCCCTGGTGGCCGTCCTGGATGCAGACAAGGAGGGCTTCCTCCGTTCAGAGAGGTCCCTCATACAGACAGCAGGGCGGGCCTCCAGAAATGCCAATGGGCTGGTGTTGCTCTATGCAGACAGGGTTACAGCATCCATGAAGCGGGCCATTGAAGAGACAGAGCGCAGACGCAGTCTGCAGATAGAGTACAACCGAATCCATAATATCACTCCAGTCACCATAAAGAAGACCACCAGAGATGCCCTGTCTCTTATCTATGAGGTGGAACAGGTGCCAGGGCCAGACAGGGTCACAACTCTAGATAGAGACTCTATGGATACAGCAGACCTGGAGGCCTATATCAAGTCTCTTGAAAAAGAGATGAAGGCCGCTGCGGCAGAACAGAGATTCGAGGAGGCCGCTGAGCTCAGAGACAGGATCCGGGAACTGGGCGCGCCATAAAGGGTTTCAGGAACGTTAATCTTGACTATAGCATCCTTTATTGCTTTATTGGTAACAGGCTTAATGAAGACCTTCAGCTTCGAGCCAATTCTTGGAGGGTAATTGTTCACATCCCTGGCTGTTAATCCGTACTGAAACCTTCAAAATGCCACTGCTGGCCAGAAGGGGATGTGCGTTACCTGGAGGAGACCATGAAAAGGGCCCTTATTACCGGAATTACAGGGCAGGATGGTGCGTACCTGGCTGAATTTCTGCTGGAGAAAGGCTATGAGGTCCATGGTATCAAGCGCCGGTCATCTTGCTTTAATACAGACAGGATTGACCACCTCTATCAGGACCCCCATCTGCCAGACAGGCGATTTATCCTCCACTATGGCGACCTGACCGACTCCACAAACCTGATCCGCATTATCCAGGAGGTACGCCCGGATGAGATATACAACCTGGCGGCCCAGTCGCACGTAAAGGTCTCTTTTGACCTGCCTGAATATACGGCAGAGACCGATGGCCTGGGTGCCCTGCGCCTGTTGGAGGCCATACGTATCCTGGGGCTGGAGCAAAAGACCAGATTCTACCAGGCCTCTACCTCAGAGCTCTTTGGCCTGGTCCAGGAGGTGCCACAGAGCGAAAAGACGCGGTTCTATCCACGTTCACCCTATGCCTGCGCCAAGCTCTTTGCCTATTGGATCACGGTCAACTACCGTGAGGCATATGGGATCTATGCCTGCAATGGCATCCTCTTCAACCACGAAAGCCCGGTGAGAGGAGAGACCTTTGTCACCAGAAAGATTACCCGTGCCCTGGCCCGAATCAGTATGGGTCTGCAGAACTGTGTCTATCTGGGCAATCTGGATGCCAAAAGGGACTGGGGACATGCAAGGGACTATGTAAAGATGCAGTGGCTCATGCTACAGCAGGAAGAGCCTGATGACTTTGTCATTGCCACTGGTGAGCAGCATTCTGTCAGGGAATTCGTAGAGACTGCTGCAGAAGAGCTTGGGATCGAGATCGAGTGGCAGGGCAGGGGCATTGAAGAGACAGGGGTCGTCAAGGATGTGAAGGAAGGGACAGCGCTCAGACCAGGGCAGAAGATCGTAGAGGTCGACCCACGCTATTTCCGGCCCACAGAGGTAGAGACCCTGCTTGGCGATCCGACACGGGCCAGGGAGAGACTTGGATGGGAACCTCAGATATCGTTCAGACAGATGGTCAAGGAGATGGTCCATAGGGACCTGGAGGAGGCCAAGAGGGACAGATTGTGTAGGGATAATGGCTTTAAGGTATATGAATACAGGGAATAATTATGGATCTTGATTCAAAGATATATGTGGCAGGTCACAGGGGCCTCGTGGGCTCTGCCATCTGTCATAGCCTGAAAAAAAGGGGATATACTAACCTGATTACCCGTACCCACAGGGAACTTGACCTCCTGGACCAACAGGCAGTAGAGAATTTTTTTGCATCAGAGGGTCCAGAATATGTCTTTCTCGCTGCCGCCAGGGTAGGCGGGATCCTGGCCAATAATAGATATCGCGCCGAGTTTATATATGAAAACCTGCAGATCCAGAATAACATCATCCACATGGCCTATCTCCATGGGGTAAAAAAACTGCTCTTCCTCGGCTCTTCCTGTATCTATCCACGTGAATGCCCCCAGCCAATGAAAGAGGACTATCTCTTGACCGGCGAGCTAGAATATACCAATGAGCCCTATGCCATTGCCAAGATTGCAGGCATGAGGATGTGTGAGTCCTATAATATCCAGTATGGCACCAACTTTATCTCTGTAATGCCGACCAATCTCTTTGGTCCTGGAGACCGTTATGACCTGGAACGTTCACATGTGCTGCCGGCCCTGATCCGCAAGATATATCTGGGCAGATGCCTGGAGACAGACAACTGGCAGGGCATCTGTGCCGACCTGAACAGGGACCCAATAGAAGGGATCGATGGGTCTGCTGCCAGGGGAGACATCCTGGATATCTTGAATAGATATGGCATCTCCAGCAGAGATAAGGGCGTTACTGTCACACTCTGGGGCACGGGCTCTCCCAAAAGGGAATTTATGTATTCTGAAGACATGGCCGATGCCTGTGTCTACCTGATGGAGCATATAGACTTCAGAGATATCCTGGGTCTCAGCAAGGACTCCAAGGAGATACGCAATACCCATATCAATATCGGAACGGGTAAGGATCTGACAATCAGGGAACTCGCAGGACTCGTTCGAGAAATCGTGGGTTTTGAGGGCAGAATCGCCTGGGATGCGACTAAGCCAGATGGCACACCAAGAAAGCTCCTGGATGTAAGTCGTCTACATAGACTTGGCTTTAAAGAAAAGGTCGGATTGCGTGAGGGCATTGAGCAGATCTATAGAGACAGGTTTAAGAGACCCGGTGGCCATTGAAAATTGAGAAAGACCCAGGACTACTATTTCAAAAAGGCCAAAGAAGAGGGATTTCCTGCACGTTCGGTCTATAAACTGAAAGAGGCCCAAGAGAAGTACGGGTTCCTGAGACCTGGGCAGACCGTCCTGGACCTCGGTGCATATCCTGGCTCGTGGACAAAGTATGTAGCCAGGCTGGTTGGCCCTAAGGGACTGGTTGTGGCAGTAGATCTACAGAGATTGGAATGCGTGGCAGATAATGTCTCTGTCCTCCAGGGGGATGTCTATGACCTTGAGCCCTCAGACCTCATGAAGATCTCTCTCGTATTTGATGTAGTGCTCAGCGACATGGCACCAAAGACCACAGGGCGCAGGGATGTGGATCACTTCAGGTCTATAGGGCTTGCAGGACGTGCGCTATCTTTTACCCAGGAGATCCTGAGACCAGGAGGCACCTTTTTCTGTAAGGTCTTTCAGGGGGAAGACTTCCCCGCCTTTCTGGCCAGGTGCAGGTCAATCTTCAAGTCAGTCCGTGTAATCAAGCCAAGGAGCTCCAGGCCAGAGAGCGTAGAGGTATTTATGTTGTGTGGCATGGCTTGAGCGTAAGAATGAGGCCTGTACCAGGAGGGGTTAGTCTCCTGGCCTCTTGAATTCTGCCACCAGAAAGGTGTGATCAGATGGTCTCTCTGCAGACCTTGGAGCGAGGTCTATGTATGCCTTTACTGCCCTCTCAGCCAGAGTAACTGTAGCAAATATATGGTCTACGCGCCACCCCATATGCCTCTTTACTGCATTAGGTATCCTATAATCATAAAATGTGTACTGACCTGGATCTGGATTTAGTCTTCGAAATACGTCTACAAATCCCCATGCCTTGACCTCTTCTAGGGCCTTGCGGCTGTTTATATGAAAGCAGACATGGTCCATGAACTGATCTGGTGCATAGACATCTCTTGCTTCAGGAGCGACATTGAGATCTCCACACCAGACCAGAGGCCTGTCTGGAGAATAATCCCTGTTAAACAGGTCTCTTAACCTCTTGAACCAACCGAGCTTGATCTGAAAATGGGGGTCCTCCAGGGCCTTTCCCTGAGGGACATAGGTGTTTACAATAGCTATGTCCCTTACTCTGCAACGGATGAGCCTGGCCTTATCCTCTGGGCTATCATCAGGCCCACCAAAACCAGTCAGGCGGTCTTTTATCTCGTGCCTACTGGCGATTGCCACCCCATTGTAAGACTTCTGTCCCTTATAGATTACATTATAGCCTATCTCTTTAAATGACCTCTCTGGAAAGTCTCTGTCCTGCACCTTTGTCTCCTGGATACAGAGGACATCTACTGCATTCTCTTCAAGCCAGGGAATAACTATGTGAAGGCGTGCCCTCAGGGAATTTGCATTAAAGGTAGCGATACTAAAGTGACCCATCTCTATCTTGAAGTTTATCTAAAGTATCTGGGATTTGAAAAGAGCCTTAGATAACCATCTGGCCGGACCTCAGCCAGGAGCTTTTTGGCCCTTTTAGATATATCGAGCATATGCCTTGTCCCCTTAGATTCTCCATCCCAAAAGCATATCACAAGGTCTGCTGAGCGCAGTAGAAGCTCATTTCTTATCATAGAGGCCTTCAGTCCATGCTTTTCCCATGGTGAAGGGATGACTTTGACCTCAAGCCCTGCCTCTTTAGCATAACGCTCTCCCAGGCGGTCAACTCCAGGGGCATTGCCAGACAGTACAGTGTCTTCCTCGACTAACAGTTGCTTGAGTACCCCCCTGACCAATTCATAGTCCTCTATACTCCGCGAACCCCCTACTACCACTCTTGCCATAAAGATCCCCTTTAAATAGGTAATACTCAACCCCTCACATCCCTGCCAGCAGTGGCCTCTTCAGGACCTGTGAATGGTTACTATCCTCTCTATTCATCTCCTTCAGGATATGTGTTTTCTCTGATTATGTCTTTCACATTTTCAAGGACGTATAGGATGTCGTGAAGAGTGACCTTGGGGTTTTCTTCTAAAAAATCGTCAATTACAGTTAAGATGCCCTCGGTCAGGCCTTCGAACTGATCGATGGTAAGATTGCTGGCAGGCTCTGAGGCCATGAGATAATCCAGGTCAATATTATAATATTTTATCAGTTCCTCCTTTATTCTCTCAAGCCTGTAGGCATGTCCACGATCAGAACGCTTTTTATCTTTTATACTTACAATCTTGCCCATAAATCCCTCACATAAATTTTAATATATATATTCTATCCCAAATTGTTGAATAGTGGCAAGTACTTTCATAACCATTCATAACCTCAATTATAGAGACTCTCTGCCCTCTCACCGGAAAATATCTTTCTGCGTCCTCTGTCTATCAGGTTACGGCTTATTTCACTTGACGCTATACCAAGAGTAAACTATGAATGATTTCGCTCAAAGGTATATTGAAAGGAGAAGACAGTTTGGACAGCGAGAGCCTGGTCATAAGACAGCGTAGAGAGAAGGCAGAGCAACTAGAAAGAGACAATGTGCCTCTCTATCCCAATGGCATAAGCCGGCCTGAGAAGATAGAGATGATACATACAATATATGATTCCTATGAGGAAGAGGCCTTAAAAAGGGTATCCCATGTCTTTAGTCTGGCAGGCCGGATAATGACTATGCGCCGTTTTGGAAAGGCTGCCTTCCTGCATCTCCAGGATAGCACTGGCCAGCTCCAGGTCTATGTGCAGAGAGAGCAGGTAGGAGCAGATGCCTATATCATCTTCAAGAAATTCGATATAGGTGATCTGATTAAGGTCACTGGCAGGCTTTTTAGGACAAAGACAGGCGAATTGACCCTCCTTGCCGATACCATAGGGTTGGTGGCCAAGTCCTTGAGGCCGCTCCCTGAGAAATATCATGGGATCAGAGATAAGGAGATCAGGTATAGACAGCGTTATGTAGACCTCATCATGAATAAAGAGGTCAGAGAGGTCTTCAGAGATCGATCTCGTATCATCCAGATACTACGGAGATACCTCAGTTCCCGCGATTTTATAGAGGTAGAGACACCCATGATGCAGCCCATTGTCGGCGGTGCGACAGCACGCCCATTTAAGACACACCACAATGCCCTTGACATGGATCTCTATCTGCGGATAGCCCCTGAACTCTATCTGAAGCGGCTTTTAGTGGGTGGATATGAGAGGGTCTTTGAGCTCAACCGAAACTTTCGGAATGAAGGTATCTCAGTCCAACACAATCCCGAGTTTACTATGCTGGAGTTCTATGAGGCATATGCCACCTATAAAGACCTGATGTCACGGACAGAAGAGATGTTCTCTATGATAGCCGATGAGATAAAGGGAGGTCCAGTCTTTTCCTATCAGGGCCATGTACTGAATCTCTCACCTCCCTGGTACCGTATGACCCTGGAAGAGGCATTGGTAGAGATTGGACATATTCCAGAGGCAGAACTCAGCGACAGAGAGTGCCTTATAGACAGGCTAAGGGCCCTTGATGCCCCAGTAAGGGGGAATGAAAAGATCGGCAAATTCTGGACAAGGCTCTTCGACCTCTTGGTAGAGCCCAAACTCATCCAGCCCACCTTTATAACCAGGTATCCTACTGATGTCTCGCCCCTTGCCAGAAAGAGCCAGGAAGATTCCAGGTTTACAGACCGTTTTGAGCTCTTTATAGCTGGTCATGAGATAGCTAATGCCTTTTCAGAACTAAATGACCCCAGGGAACAGCGCCGGCGTTTTGAGGAACAGATAGCCAGCAGAGGAGATGATGAAGAGATACCTCCGGTCCTGGATAAAGACTATATCAGGGCCCTGGAGCTGGGCATGCCACCTGCTGCAGGTGAAGGTATAGGCATTGACCGTCTGGTAATGCTCTTTACAGATGCCCCTTCTATACGTGACGTGATCCTATTTCCCCAGTTACGACCTGAGAGTTGATGCCTGCCATGTCTATTGAGTGGTTCATTGCCCTGCGCTATCTCAGGGCAAAGCGCAAACAGGCCTTTATATCTCTCATCACCTTTATATCCATAATAGGGGTGGCTGTGGGTGTAATGGCCCTGATCGTGGTAATTGCAGTCATGACAGGCTTTGATACGCACCTGCGGACCAAGATACTGGGAATAAATTCGCATATCCTGGTCAGAAACTATGAAGGGACCTTTGGTGACGTGAGGTCTATAGAGCAGAAGATAGCCAGGGTCAGTGTGCCATATAGGGGTCATCTGGACAGGCTCTGGAGACTGATAAGGGGGGAGAGGGAGCGGGCCACAGTGACCGCAGTCACTCCTGTAGTCTATATCCAGGCCCTATTGAGCTCAGGTAGGGGGGTCAGCGGGGCAGTCATCCGTGGTATAGACCCTGGCTCTGTGACAAGGGTCATCAACATAGGGAAAGTTATCAAGGGCAAGGGGCTTGAGGCCCTTGAGCACCCAAGTGGTGCCAGACCCCCAGCAATACTCCTGGGGAAAGAGCTTGCCAATGACCTGGGTGTCACGGTCGGGCAGGCCATCCAGGTGATATTACCCAGTGGGACCATCTCTCCTGTGGGTATGCTCCCAAAGATACGCACCTTTCTGGTGACAGGGATAGATACCACTGGGATGTATGAATATGATGCCTCCCTTGCCTTTATATCTATCAAGTCGGCCCAAAGGCTCCTTGGGATTGGGAACAGAGTACATGGACTTGAGATAAAGGTCTCAGATATCTATGCTACAGACAGGCTGTCAAGGAGCATACAGAAGAGACTTGGATTTCCATTCTGGGTCGTAGACTGGCAGAAGATGAGTCGAAATCTCTTTTCTGCCTTAAAGTTGGAAAAGCTGGCCATGTTTATAATTCTTACCCTGATCGTCCTGGTGGCCGCTTTCAATATTGTAAGTACACTCATCATGATGGTTATGGAAAAAGCTCAGGATATAGCGATTCTCAAGGTCCTGGGGGCCACAGACAGGACCATACTGAGGATCTTTATCTACAGTGGATTATTAGTAGGCCTGATAGGGACCGCATTGGGCGTTTCTGGAGGGGTCGGTCTCTGTCTCCTGTTGAGTCACTATAAATTTATCAAGATACCAAAAGAGGTATACTATACCAATACACTGCCCATACTCCTTCATCCAGGCGATGTGACCATAATTGCCCTGTCTGCTATCCTGATATGTTTCCTTGCCACGATATATCCTGCCAGACAGGCAGCCAGGGTCAATCCATCTGAGACCCTGAGGGCAGGTTGATAGAGCTGCAGAATGCGCTATTATAGCAATTTCTCAATAAGTTGGGCGAAGGAGGGCGCTATAAGGAGCCAGATATTATAGAGGAGATATTCAAGATGAGTACAGAGGACTTAAAACCAAAAGGAGAGAAGCTCCGGATGGCCATAAAGTGGATATCTGAGACCTGTAAGGAAAATCCAGAGAGGAGACGCAAGGAGATCATACAGGAGGCCGAGATGCGATTTGACCTGTCTCCAAGGGAGTGTGAATTTCTCAATGAGAAGTTTGTTTGAGATGCTGGCTCTTCTTAGACAGTAGAGGTCACTATGTGGCGTCCCCGACCGGATTTGAACCGGTGTTGCCGGCGTGAAAGGCCGATGTCCTGGACCTGGCTAGACGACGGGGACACTGATAGGCCGTACTGGACTCGAACCAGTGACTCTCTGCTTAAAAGGCAGATACTCTACCAACTGAGTTAACGGCCCTATCTAATTTTAGAGGATTGGCAGACCTCAGTATCCTGACCTGAAATTTCACAGGGCAGACAATATCGTTATCATGTGTATAAGACCTTGTCAAGGACACTAGATGGACTTTCCATCTACTTGACGTCCCTGTTCAAGGAGACTAAAAGGGCATCTATGGCTGAAGAGACATCTTTTGATCCTCCACCATTGACTATAGGAGATCTTACTGTACCTATCCCCATTATCCAGGGGGGTATGGGTGTCGGCATATCTATGGCAGGACTGGCCTCTGCAGTAGCCAGGGCTGGGGGCATAGGGGTCATTGCCTCAGTGCTTATCGGTATAGCAGAAAAAGACTTTCACAAAGACCCACGTGGATCCACATTTCGTGCCCTAAAGAAGCAGATCCAGCAGGCCAAAAGGGCAGCTCCCAATGGTGTTGTTGGGGTAAACATCATGGTTGCCCTTACTGACTATGAAAAGATTGTCTATATTGCAGGAGGGGCAGGGGCAGACCTCATTATCAGCGGGGCAGGCCTGCCACTTAAGCTGCCTGGCCTCGTTCCAGAGGGCTGTAAGGCAAAACTCGTCCCTATTGTCTCTTCAGGTCGGGCGGCCAAGATTATATGCCGCAGATGGTCTGAGCACTTCTCACGTCTTCCAGATGCGGTTGTAGTGGAAGGACCTAAGGCAGGAGGACACCTTGGCTTTAAGGCAAATACCCTAGACCTGCCAGAAAATGCCATAGAAAATCTCGTGCCCCAGGTCATTGAGGCAGTAAGACCATTTGAACAGACATGTGGAAGGCCTATACCGGTAATCGCTGCAGGGGGAATCTATACAGGTGCAGATATCTATAAATTTATCCAGATGGGGGCTGCTGGAGTGCAGATGGGGACGCGGTTTGTGGCTACATATGAGTGTGATGCCTCAGAAGAGTTTAAGCAGGCCTATCTCCGGGCCAGGAAAGAGGACATATGTATAATCAACAGCCCAGTACACATGCCTGGCAGGGCCCTCAGAAGTAGTTTTATAGACAAGGCCAATGCAGGAGAGAAGAGACCACATAGATGCATATATAAGTGTCTCAAGTCCTGTCGCTATCCAGACACACCTTATTGCATCAGCATGGCCCTTATAAATGCCCAAAAGGGGAATCTGGATTCAGGCTTTGTCTTCTGCGGCGCAAATGTGTGGCGGGTAGACAAGATAGTCTCTGTCCAGGAGCTCATGGATGAACTGGTACAGGGATATAGAGAGGCTGCAAGGGCAGCAGCAGAGGCTAAATGACCTCTGTCCAGCCATGGATATCTTCTCTCTCTCCGTATTGTATGCCTGTGATCTCATCAAAGAGTCTCTGTGCCAGATTCCCGGTCCTGCCACTATTTATTGCATAACCTCTGTCTCTGTAATACAGGAGCCCTACTGGTGAAATGACGGCCGCAGTGCCAGTGCCAAAACACTCCTTGAGTGCATGCCTCTCTGCCTTTTCTAAGACCTCATTGATACTGATCCGTCGTTCTTCTGCCTTGAGTCCCCAGTCTCGGGCAAGTTGTAGCACAGAGTCTCTAGTGATCCCTGGCAATATACTCCCAGTCAGGGCCGGAGTGACCAGCGTATCTTCCAAGAGAAAAAATATATTCATGGTACCCACTTCCTCTATATAACGACGCTCTGCGGCATCAAGCCAGAGTACCTGTGTAAAGCCAAGTTCTTTTGCCTCTTTAGAGGCCATGAGACTTGCAGCATAATTTCCTGCTGTCTTTGCCTCTCCTACTCCTCCAGGGGCTGATCTTATATATCTGTCTGTCACAAAGATCTTTACTGGGTTAAAGCCCTCTGCATAGTATGCCCCCACTGGGCTCAGGATCACTGAGAGCATGTACTCCCTGGCAGGCCGTACTCCGAGAAAGGCCTCGGTGGCAAACATGAATGGCCTTATATAGAGAGAAGTGCCCCTGGCCTTGGGTACCCATCGTCTATCTATGCGAATAAGTGTCTTTATGCCCTCAAGGACTTCCTCTTTGTCTATCTGGGGCATGCACATGCGCCAGGCAGAGTGATTGAATCGCTCCATATTGTCTCGTGCCCTGAATAGCCTGATCTTGCCGTCCTTTCCCCAATAGGCCTTGAGTCCCTCAAATATGGCCTGACCATAATGCAGAGATGCCGCAGCAGGATCAAGAGAAAAGTTCCCATAGGGTACTATCCTGGGATGGTGCCAGCCATGCCCTTCACTATAGTCCATCAGAAACATATGGTCTGAAAAGCATCTACCAAATCTCAGGTCAGATGGAGAGAGAAGCCCTTTGAGTTCTGATTCATCCAGGAGTTCAGTTTCAATATCCATAATGAGATCTATATCCTCTCTAAATTTAATGTAAGCTCAGACACACGCAAGAGCATATCTGTCATCTTTTGTCTTCAGCTTTTGGCCTTGGGATGACCTCTTTGTCCCTCTTCTCTAACCAGGACCTGACATAGATAGTTCTAAAGACATCGGCAGGGCCTATAGTATGTGGAGAATAGGGAAGCCAGAGACCATTTATACTATCAGGCCGAAGACTGTCAAAACGCACCACATCGTCAGAATCTATATAACTCAGAGACAGGTCCAGGATGGGACGCATAACAGACAGACACCCATGCCTATCCTCTCCGAGCCTTACGCCCCAGGACCTCTTGGTAAAGCCCTCGAACCACATGCCATTTCTATATCGGCCACTGATTTTGTCAAGCATCCTGGGTAAAGGCCACTCACTATATGGCAGGTCTATAGAGTCCTTTATGATCCTCTCGACTTCACTGTCTCCCTGGACTGATAGATAGGACCAGTCGTCATAGTCTGCCAGGTCTTCTCTGATCAGAGACCTCCCCTGGTCCTGAAAGGACCAGACTGCATGACAGGCAACACAGGCAACAACTCGTATGTCTCCTGGTCTGTGTCCTATGCGTCTCTGGTCCATCAGTGGCCCTCTATTGCCACTCAGGTGACAGTCTATGCACTTTACACGCCGCCTCTTGCCCTGGCATGGCCCTGAAGGGTGACAGTCTGTACAGTGCATACCTGCCTTTTTGTGTATATCAGGAGTCATCTCGTGCCATTCTAGACCATAGGGCCTTGCCATATGCCTGCCCTTGACGAGTGGTGCACGGTAGTCATATGGATAATCTGTCTCAAATCGGCCATAGTAGTCCCAGCCGACAAAGTTTCCATAGTGGCAAGAGAGGCATCGGGAATCAGGGACCTCCCTGTGGAATCTGTGGTCCCATGGTATGGACTGGATATCCATATGACAGGCAGCACACCCTGTCCCCCTCTGGGTGCCCATATATGCATCACCACGGTAGTAGACATGACAGCGAAGGCAGCGTCTCCTCAGGAGGTCTGAGACAAGACCCTCTTTTGTGCGGATCGGTTTTTCTACAGGCAGTCCTGACAGACCTGGCACCTGCTCGTCAGGGAAAAAGGCAGACCATACTGTACCTATCTCACCTGATAGGGTAAAATGTATAGAAGTACGGGCAGCAGCTACCTCTCTGGCATGGCACCTTCCACAGATGCGGGCCATATATGCTGGATGAGAGGGCATAGAGATCAGGCCCTGGTGGGCCTGGGCCATGGTATATCCATCAGGCCTTCCATGGTGGCATGTATTGCAGCCAATGTCATGTGCCTGGTCTATCTCTACATTATGACACCGCCTACACCCGGATTTACCCAGAGAGAGACCTGCAAGACCTGGCTGATATACAGAGACCAGACATACAGTCAATATGGCAATATGGATATATAGACGACCCATAGATTTTGGCCTTGGGCTCTCGAACGGTTACGTTGAGATTATATCATGTAATCTGATATCATACCACGGATTAATTACATCCTGATATTCATAATGGGGTATTGGGGACTTAGCAAAATACCTATCTATGCATGGATATAGATCTGCCTTAAACTATATAAACAGATTCCAATTCTATGGCCTTCACCTGGGCCTTGAGCGAATAGTCAGCATATTAGAGGCCCTTGGTAGTCCTGAAGAGACCTATCCATCTGTCCATGTGGCCGGGACCAATGGAAAGGGATCTACATGTGCCATGATAGCAAGTATCCTTCAGGCCGCTGGATATAGAGTAGGTCTCTATACCTCACCTCACCTCTCATCTCTCAGGGAACGATTCAGGATAGGAGATACCATGATCTCTGAAGGAGAATTGACCAGAGAGATCCAGAAGATAAGGCACTTCGTAGAGAGAGGATATGAACTTAGCTATTTTGAGTATTCCACTGCAATTGCAATGGACTGGTTTGCAGAAAAAGGGGTGGATCTGGCGGTCATTGAGACAGGTCTTGGCGGTAGGCTGGATGCCACTAATGTAATTGTCCCCCTTGTCTCTGTCATCACCAATGTCTCTTTAGAACACCAAAGCCATCTGGGCAACACTATCTCTAAAATAGCCAGAGAGAAGGCAGGAATCATAAAGAGAGAGATACCAGTGGTTACTGGTGTAGGGAATGGGCCTGCTAAAGAGGTAATCCTGGGAAAGTGCCTCAGGCTAAATGCCCCCCTATGGGAACTTGGCCGCGATATCCAGATAAGGAGAGGGAAAGAGGGGCTTGACTATCAGGGTAAGCTCTTTAAAATCAATGGGATAGAACTGGGGCTGAAGGGAAGCCACCAGGTTGCCAATGCCGGCCTTGCCATAGGGGCCTGTGAGGGCCTGACTGGACAATTTGAGATCACAGAGACTGCCATCAGGAAGGGATGCAGGGATGTCTACTGGCCAGGCCGAGGAGAGATGTTCTATGGGAGCTGTAGGGTATTACTCGATGGGGCCCACAACATAGATGGTGTCAGATCTCTAAAGGGACTCCTCCTGGAATCAGGAGAGCTTCATAGCCTCTTGTGGGGCTGTACAGATGAGGGCGGAGACAAGGATTTTGTAGGCATGCTCAGGCAGGTAGCCCCCCTTTTCAGAGAGGTCATTATCACAGAGCCGCCTGGCCCAAGGGCACCTGTCACATTAGATAGATGGAGAGAGAGCTATGTCCCAGATGAGGTGGTCATGGAGCAGGACTGGCAGAAGGCCCTCTACAGGGCTGTAGGGAGCTGTAACAAGACAGATCTGCTCTGCGTGGCTGGGTCGCTCTACCTTATAGGGGCAGTAAGAGAGGAACTGATGGAGGGGTCTTTTACCTGGACCCATCCCCTTTGTTCCGGGGATCAGAGAGCCTGTCTGCCACCTCTAAGACAGTCTCTGCATAGGGGAGACTGTGGTTATATTTGAGGATCACTGCCTCCTGTTCTCTGCGGCTGAGACCTGGTCTCCAACCGTGGTATTTGATGTATTTTGCCATACTGGCAAGGGCATCTCCTTTTGAAAACAGGTCTATCCGGCCGTTATGGTCCTGATCAACTCCAAAACAGAGTGCACTCGAGGGCATAAACTGGCACATCCCTATGGCGCCAAAGATAGAGCCCCTGATCGTCAGTGGATCAATTCGGTTCTGTGTACAATAAGTAATGAGTGCCTTAAGCTCTCTATAGGACCACTGCGAATTCCTTCTGAGTCTCTCTCTCAGGTCTCTTGTCCCCATAGATGAGATTACCTCAGGAGAAAGCCAGGGCCTCACTCGATCTAAATCGCATGCCAGGGCCATGCTCGCCAATACATTAAAGCTAAGGTCAGAGCCCAGATAATGGCCAAGATCGGTCTCTATAAGGAGGATTGCCACCTCTAGCTCCTTTGGGACCCCATATATGTCCTCTATCTGGGTCAAGAGCTCCATATTCCTGTGTAAAAAAGACCGGGCCCTTGCAATACGCTCGGGCCTCAAAAACTTTCTGTAATCGAGTCTATTTTCCCTGTGTGAGAGCTTACGGGGCATGACCCTGGGGTCAAATTTTACCTCTGGTCTGGCAAAGATGCGGCGAATTGACGTCCCATTTTCCCCATCTTTTACCAGACGTTGTATAAGAGGGTCCCAGATAGAGGTACCTGCAGCCCTTGAGGCAAGAGAGACACGAGACACGAATAGACATAACAAGAAAAAGACCACGAGGGCCTTAAATGGTAACCGTTTACGTCGCCGGCCACTGGTGGCATCTTGGAGGGTCTCAGTGCGGATTAACAGGCAGACCCTGATTTTGTGCATCAAGCCGCTCCTGAAAGGCCAGCTGACCGAGGAGATGTAAACACTTACTCTCGATGTCTGAGAGACAGCTGTATCCTCAGCAGGCCAGGGCCCTTTGATCAGACTATTTAGTGTCATGTGATCTGCCCAGGTCTGATAAGGGCTTTATCCACACCTTTCTGTTTCTTGGCCCATCGAACTCACAGAAGAATATCTTCTGCCATGTACCAAGACACAACCTACCCTTCTCTACAATTACGTGTACGCCTGGACCTACCAGCGATGACTTGATATGGGCAGGAGAGTTGCCTTCCTGATGGTGATAGTCAAATTCCCAGGGTATCACCATATTTAAGACAGATATTATGTCTCGCCTGACGGCTGGATCTGCACCCTCATTGATGATGACACCTCCAGTGGTGTGAGGCACATAGATAAAGACAAGGCCATCCTCCAGCCCTGCTCTAGATACTGCCTGTTGTATCTGCCCGGTGATATCTATCAATTCTGTCCTTGCATTACTCTTTACTGAAATTATCTCCATGATTTGACTCCTCTCTAGTGTCTGAATCAAGATTTTTACCCATCTTAAACCGTTTTATCTGGCTCTGGTAGTATGCTCTCCTGGAAGGATCTCTCTTTAGGGCCCTCTTTTCAGCAGTTATGGCCCTATTTATATATCCATTGATAAACAGACTCTCAGCAAAGGTATCCAGTATATAGCCGGCAGGTTTCCTTCTGACGGCCATTGAGGCATACTTCAGGGCCTCTTTAGGCCTCCGAAATTCAGGCCTATCTGCAGTGGCATATAGCCATGCTATATCATTCAAGAGCTCTGCATTGTCAGGCGCAAGGTCCAGGCCCTGTCTATAGACCTTTAAGGCCCTGTCATATTCTTGCTTCTGAGCAAGGATCTGTCCCAAGGCGATATAGCAATCTGGTCGTCGCTCTCCATGGCCAATAAGCTGCTCGATATAGACCTGGGTAAAATTTCTCCTGGCCAGGTCCCTCCAGGACTGCACTGGCAAAAGACTGGGCACGATTATGATCAGGCCTGAAATACATATAAACAATCTTTTGTTCCAAGACAGTCTCCTATTATGTTCTTCTCTCAGATCTGGCTGTCTGGCAACCCTTTCGAGAAAATTGACCCTCTGTGCAATACTAAAGTGGTGCCAACAAGGCCGATTACGAATGCCCCCTGCCAGGATAGCAATCTTTTCCAGTGCATTGATAAGATTCCATGGATGACCCTGTGTCCTAAAGGCAAAAAGGTCTGCCTGACGCTCAAAATTTCGTATAAAATAGCCCATAATAAACCTGAAATACAGAATAAATAATATCAGTTGGGGAAATACTGTAAGGAGAGGAATTATGGACCTATGGCTATCTTGGAGTCGAGTTAATACCTCAAGAAAGAGGTAATGAGATAACAGCCATGTCTCTAATGGATCAAAGGACCGGTACAGGATAAGGAGATATACACCCAAAAAGAATATATACCACAGCAGGTGCCTGTAACGGATATGGGCTATCTCGTGTGAGAGTATGGCCTCAATCTCTTCTGGGAGCATATGGTCTGAGATACAGGGGGTCAGGAGTATATAGCGTGACCTGGGAATCAGGCCCAGGACTGCAGCCGTACAGCTCCTGCCTCTGTCCAGGGGCCAAAAGAGGATATCTCTGCAATATATACCATTTTTTTTGAGGAAGCCCTCTATCAGTCTCCTTAGTGGTCCCTGGGCAATGGGTCTACACCTCCAGAATATGCATATTATTGACGGGATGTAATAGAGCATTAATATCATAGAGACTATAAAGATTATGGGCTGTATCCATGGGGCCTTCAGCAGATTCTGTATTTTTGGTAGGGGGAGAATATCTAACAGGTCCCAAGATACACTCAGGACCAGATACATGAGCAGAGCCGGGAGTATCAGGCCTATTCTAGACCTCAGCTCTTCACTCAAGGGAGATATTGAGAGGCCTCTCTTGTAGAGTAGCCACCAGTATGAAGACCAGAGGAGGATGAGATATAGAAGGTACAGACCGATCCCTATAATCTCGATCAGGGATGGGAGCATAGATGTCCCTGGTATCGATAGCAGATAGGTCTTTATATCCAGCAGGTAGAGATCGGCTATCAGAGGGACGAGAGAGAGCCACTGCAGTCTCTGGAGGGCTATGTTCGACCTGATATATGTCCGACTCAAGAGCCAGAGCGATATAATGACCCATGCAAGGGCCTTTAATAGCCACAGCAAGGCCAGCATCCCAAGAGATAGGGCTGGTCCCTGGCCAGAGGGTGCAGCAATTACCAGGACTAGTGCTACTATTAGACAGAAGATCTGATCATAGGGCATATTGCGTATAAGATAGCATCCTATGATCTCAGTAGTCCATACTTTTTACTGAGCTCCATTGGAGGGTCTGCTCTATTCTTAAATAAGAGAGGATTGAAGAGGATAACTTATGTCTGAATATGGCCGTATTGGTGACCAATTGATGTCCATATACAGAGACCTCCTTGCGGCATTTGGACCGCAGAATTGGTGGCCAGGCGAGTCGCCATTTGAGGTCTGTGTTGGGGCAATCCTGACTCAAAATACCAACTGGGGAAACGTAGAGAAGGCCATTACAAATCTCAGAGACAGAGACCTCTTGAGCCCAGAGGCCATCTATAGACTGCCAAGGGAATCGCTTGCTGAGATTGTCCAACCGGCAGGCTACTACAACATAAAGGCAGGCAGGCTCCAAAATTTTGTGGCCTTTCTGGTAGAGAGATTTGGCGGGGACCTGGATGCCATGTTCGCAGAAGGCCTTGAGGTATTGAGGCCATTGCTCCTCGGCATAAAGGGCATAGGGCCTGAGACCGCAGACAGTATCTTGCTCTATGCAGGAAGGCTCCCCAGTTTTGTAGTGGACGTATATACGGTAAGGGCCCTCACGAGGCACGACATTATAGACAGAGATGCCAGCTATGATGAGGTCCGATCTCTATTTATGGATCACCTCCCAGAGGATGTGGGACTCTATAATCAGTATCATGCCCTGTGGGTCGCCCTTGGGAAAAATTACTGCAAAAAGACCAGACCAAGGTGTAGGGAATGTCCCTTAGCCAAAGACCTGGCAGAATGTAACGTAACTATTCAATAGGTATTTTTTAGATCAAGCAAATCCATTAGACCAACTAGATGCCTACCAGACTTGCAGAAATATTGGGAGAGATTGCCCTCAGATATGGTTGGAGTTCCAGGTTATCCAGAGGAAAGATCTGGGAGGTCTGGGAAGAGATAGTAGGTCCCCAGATTGCGGCCCATGCATGGCCAGAACGCTTTATGGGGAAAGACATGTTGGTAGTAGTGGTCTCGGATTCAGTCTGGATGCAACAGCTTTCTCTCCAGAGGCAGCTATTTCTGGAACGTCTAAACGCCTGTCTAGACACAGATACCAAAATCAAAGATATCAGATTTGTCCTGGGTGATGTGGCAAGAGTGCGTTCCCAATGGGTCTCAAGGGAGACGGCAGAGAGAGATATATCAGAAGAAGAAAAGGGGGTCTCTCAAGATGCCCTGATAGATAGGGCCAGGGAGATAACAGCAGGCATCCAGGATCAAGACTTGAGGCAGGCAATGATAGATCTCTACTTAAAGTCCTATAGAGTCAGGTCGAGCTTACATCCAAGGGCTGATTATGCCAAAAAAGGGGCATAGCTTGATGCACAGGATCAGAAACTCTGCCTGTCAATCCGCGCATTACTAGACATTGAAACGGAAGTTTATAATATCACCGTCCATGACCAGATATTCCCTGCCTTCAAGCCTTACCTTTCCTGCCCTTTGGGCAGCAGAGTAGTTACCGCAGGCCATGAGGTCTTTATAGGAGACTACCTCTGCCCTTATAAAACCCCTCTCCATATCGGAGTGGACAGCACCAGCGGCCTGTTGGGCTCGGGTGTCCAGACGGATTGTCCAGGCACGGACCTCATCTTTTCCTACAGTAAAGAAAGAGATAAGGTCCAAGAGCCGATAGGACTCTCTGATCAGACGAAAGGTGGCAGGTTCATCAAGGCCCAGGTCTTCCCTGAATAGTACTGCCTCTTCTGGTGATAGCTGGGTCAGCTCCATCTCAAGCCGTCCCTTGATCTCTAGGGAGATGACACCCCTTGGAGCACTCAGTTTTGTGGCACCGAGTTCCACTTCATCTCCGCTGTTGAGTACCAGGATACAGGGCTTTGCAGAGAGAAGCGCATAGCCTCTGAGCATAGGAGAGCGGGCCAGGTCAGGATAGGCCCTCAGGGCCTCTCCTTTCTCCAGGACCTTGTGGCACTCCTCCAGGACCTCAAGCTCCTTGGGATCACATCTTTTGCCCCTGGCAGTCTCTCTGTTCAGCCTCTCCAGCCTGTTTTCAACCGTAATGAGATCAGCAAGTATAAACTCAGACTCCAGGGCATCCAGGTCCTCTGCCGGCCTGGGAGGCTCACCGGCCCGCTCAAAATTCCGGACCACATGCACCAGGGCATCCACAGGACGGATGAATCTCATGAACTCGTCCATTGATGCATCTGTCTTTTTGGCAGATACGCTCCCACCCACATCTACATATTGTATCTGTGCAGGGGTAGTCTTTTTGGGACTGTACATAGATGAGAGTCTGTCCAGACGCCTATCCGGCACCCTGACAACGGCGAGATTTGCATCTCTCTTGCCTCCCTGATATGCAGATAGCTCTGCAGTACTCCCTGTAAGGGCATTAAATATGGTAGTCTTACCAGAACCTGGCAGGCCAACTATTCCTAATTTCATCTATCTCTCTATCTCTTGCCAACAGAACAGGGGGTGAGATCTCCCCTGATCTTATTCAGGGCATGCCTGATTATGGGGAGGACTATTCTCATTCCCTGGCTTACTGCCTCTGGGCTACCAGGCAGATTGATGATAAGTGTCCTGTCTCGGACACCAGATATCCCCCTTGAAAGCATGGCCCTTGCTGTAAACTCGAGGCCCTTGACGCGAATGGCCTCAGAGATCCCAGGGATCTCCTGTCTTATTACAGACCTTGTGGCCTCAGGCGTGATATCTCTGGGGGTGAGACCAGTCCCTCCAGTGGTGAATATGAGGTCCACGGCGGCCTTATCCACCCACTCAATCAGGGTCTCCCTGATCTCTTCTTTTTCATCTGGGACTATCTTTTGCAGAACCACCTTATAATTATTCTGCTCCAGGAGGCGAGAGATCATGGGGCCAGACTCATCGATCCTCTCTCCATGGGCAGCACTGTCACTCACAGTGAGCACACCGGCCGTGTATGCCATTTCTCCTAGGCCTTTTCCCTCTTGGACTGGGAAATGATCTTCTCTGCCAGGTTTGGGGGCACTTCCTCATATTGATATTCCTCTACAGTGAATGTGCCACTCCCGGCAGTCATGGCATTGAGGTCCAATGCATAGCGCTGTATCTCTGCCTGGGGTACCAATGCCACAATGGTCTGCCTGCCCTGGCCTGGTTCCATGCCTATAACCTTGCCGCGCCTGCTGTTTATATCGCCGATTATGTCTCCAACTGCACTGTCAGGTACAACCACAGTGAGTTTCATAATGGGTTCCAGGAGCGTAGGACTGGCCTCCAATACACCTTTTCTGAAGCAATGCATGGATGCTATCTTAAAGGCAATCTCAGATGAATCTACCTCATGGGACTTCCCATCATAGAATCTGACCTTTACATCCACAACCGGGTATCCAGCAACAGGTCCAGACTGCATGGCCTCATTGATTCCCTTTTCTACGCCAGGGACAAAGTTCCTGGGGACATTCATCCCTACCAGGCTCTCCTCAAACTCAAATCCCTTTCCTCTCGGCATGGGAGTGATATCGAAGTGGACCTCTGCAAACTGTCCTGCACCACCAGTCTGCTTCTTGTGCCGATAGATGACACCCTTTCTCTCTTTCTTTATGGTCTCACGATATGGGATCCGGGGGAGTGCCAGCTCTGCCTGTACACCAAATTTTCTTGCCATCTTCTCTATAGTGGCGTCTATATGGATCTGTCCATTTCCTGAGAGTAGGAGCTCCTTTGTCTGCTGATCACGCCTTACCTCGATTGCAGGGTCCTCTTCCTGTAGCCTTCCAAGGACCTGGGTGATCTTCTCTTCATCTGCCCGGCTCTTAGGCCTGAGGGCATAGGTCAGGATCGGCCTGGGAAGCTCTACAAAGGGATAGACTATTGGATCTGCAGGGTCGCAGAGGGTATTGCCAGTAACTGTCTCCTTTAGCTTTGCTATTGCAATGATTTCTCCAGGGCCTGCCTCCTTCAAGGGCCTCTGTGCCTTGCCCTCCATGGCAAATATCTGTCCATAACGCTCTGATATCCCCTTACTAGAGTTGTAGAGGGTCCCATCAGGTCTTAGGGAACCAGAATAGAGCCTGAGTATGGAGAGACGCCCTGTATATGGGTCTGTAAGGGTCTTAAAGACCAGACCTGATACAGGTGCACCAGGGACAGGGTCTCTGGTGATCTCCTTCCCATGCCTGGGGTCTGCACCAGGGACAGGGCCTCGGCTATCGGGTGAAGGCAAAAATTTGACAATGAGATCAAGGACAGCGCTTGCCGTGTTTCTCTGAGCAGAACTGCAGCATACTGGCACAAATCCACCCTTTGCTATGCCCTGTCTCAGGCCAGATATAATTTCGTCAGGGGTAAGTTCCTCATTCTCTAAAAATTTCTCAAGCAGGGTGTCATCAGACTCTGCGGCATATTCGATCAGATTATTTCTGGAACTCTCTACTTCTTCCTGTAGATCAGATGGGATATCAATAACATTGGCCTTGCCTGTCCCATCTGCACTAAACTCAAAGGCCTTCATCTGTACCAGGTCTACAATGCCCCTGAAGTCATCCTGCATACCTATTGGCAGAGAGACCGGAACGAGCCTCAGGCCCAAGGCCTCTTGTATTGCCCCTACGGACTTCTGGAAATCCGCTCTCTCTTTATCTATCCTGTTGATAGACATTATGATAGGAAGACCCAGGTCCTTGACCATGGACCAGATTTTCTGCATCTGTGGTTTTACCGGGTCTACAGCATTTATGGTAAATAAGACATTATCAGCTACTCTGAGGGCCATCTTGGTCTCAGTAAGGAAGTTATCATCCCCCGGGGTGTCCATGAGATAGATCCTGGTCTTCTTCCAATTCAGGGAGTGAAAGGCCGTGCTGATCGAGATGTGACGCTTGATCTCTTCGGGTTCAAAGTCTAAGGTTGAGGAGCCATTATCTACCTTGCCTGGAGATGGGATCGCCCTGGCAGTAAAGAGCATGGCCTCAGCCAGGGAAGTCTTACCACTTCCGCTCTGGCCTACTAAAGCGAGATTTCTGATCTTGCTGACGTCCATAGAAGCTATTCCTTCCTTTCATAGATTTGTCGGCATATCTCTTTAAGATACTATTTTTAAGGCAACATAATGAGAGGGGGAAAAATTATCAAGACATTGAAGGGTTAAGCCCGACAATAAGGGCAGACACAAAACGTCCATCTATCTCTGTGTCCCCTGGCAGGGCCTTCCACTCTTCATGGAGAGGCATCAAGGCCTCTCTTACAATCGCATTGAGTACAGCGTCTGTAAGGCCGGCCTGCCTGTTGACAGGCTCCAGTGCCCCTACACATCGCTTGACTGTCTCTAATGGCAGGACAGAGTCCTGTATATCTAAAGACCACATCTTTCTCAACACAGGCAATTTTTCCTCTGGTACTGGCCGTATCTTCAGGTCTCCTGTCAATATCTCGTTTGCAAGGGCGCTCAGGAGGAGCTGAGGCCATGTGACCTCATCTGGATGGCCAAAATTGGTTGAGTTCCAGGCTATCTTTTGGGCCCAGTTGTCATAAGGGGAAAGGATATAGGACATGAGGCATGCCCAGTCACCTATATGGGACACAAGCTCCTCTGTCATGGAGAGCTCTACCAGGCCCCTAAATGTCTTATAGCCATTGGCGGCCTGATCCCACAGCATAGGTGGTTTCCTCAATAGCCCTCTCAAGAGACCTGCCCAGCTATCTGGCAGATGTGCAAGGTCAGTGGTTACCTGGCCAGAATTTATCAGTGCATAGGCCCTGTTAGCCACCCTCCGGATCATGGCATTACTGAGTCTTATTATATCTTCTATTACACTAGAGATCAGTATCTCTTTGGGTGCCCTATTGTCTGTCCTTGTTATGGCCTCCAGGCCCAGATTGAGTAGGGCTGATACCCTAAAGAGGCAACTGCGCAACGCCTTTGGGTCGTCGAGATCTACCTCGTCTGCCATAAGGAGTTTGTTTGCTGCACCTACCCATTCATGGATAACTCTCTCTATAGCCCTTGTGCCCCAAAGTCCCTCTATGGCCCTCTTCAAGACAGGATAGTCTCCCAGATACAGACTCGGCACAAAGGCAGGCAGCAGGGCATCTGGCCTCTCTCTATCAGGCAGCAGGGCATTGACTCTTCTTATCTGATTACCCACTGGTGGGGCATAGATGTCAAGGGCATCGTAGTAATCAGGGATGCCATAGTCACTTATACGGGAACGCCGCCAACGAAAGGCCATCTCCAGATTTTCAGTCTTGTCTTCCAGGAGCATGGTCTCTAAGACATCTCTATAGAGGCCAGGAGATACCTCCATGATCTTTGTGACAAAACGACTCAAGATCGGCTCCAGGGCCTGCTTTTTAAAAGACAGGAAATAGACATCGTCCAGGGTAAAAGGTGGAAATTTGTCCCTGGCCTCCTGTATGTCCATATCGTCAGGCCGCTTATAGACCAGAATAAACAGGCTGAGTATGGCAGGAAGGAGTGTCTCATCTTTCCTCATCAGCCACTGCAGCCAGGTGGCCAATATATCCTCTTCCACCTCAAACAGGAGCAGAATCCATGTCGCTATCTTCTCTGGCCTGAGCTCTGCCTTATGCCACCAGTCCAGATCAAACATGAACTGTAGCTGCTCTGCAAGGACCAGACTCAAGATATGGACGGCATCTCGGGGCCCTATTGCCTTGATGGTCCAGAATAACTCCTCTACAGGCATACCTTGTACAAGGGCCCTGGCATCTTTGGAGAGAAGTATTATCTCCTGGCGTCTCTCCCAAGGAGTCATCAGTACTATAGAGGCCTGTTCAGCAAGGCTCAGTCTATTCATGAGTGCCTCTGCCTCAGCCCCAGGTAAATTCAGGAGTGAATCTGGCTTCACAATACTCAAGTTTTTAATCCTTCCTGTCGATAGGGAGATAGACTCCAGTAGTCTTATGAGAGATATTAATAATAATAGAGGATTTCTACAACTGGAATTCTGATTACAGGTTATGTAACCACATAGGATTACAGGGAATGTCTGCAGGCTATCATACTGTAAGCCACAGTGCAGGACAGAATATACAGATAGCTTATGTAGTATACAGGTCATCCTGATAAGCTGGCCTGATTAGAGATCTTTTTGTATATATCTATAAGAGGAAAAACAGATAATAGAAGGATGGATTGGTGAAGGCCATGGAGAGATATTTCCCATCAGATCATTTATTGTCACTAGATGAGCAGGACAAATTTTCAGATATACTTACAGGAGAGAGGTCTGTTAATTTTCAAGAAAATTTTCTTTTAGTTTGTTTTCAGGACGCTACAATCGGCCGCCTTGTAAGGGGTATTGTTCACAATATGAATGGCTTTATCCAGATACTCTCTATGCAGATAGAGCTGTGCAAAATGGATATCGAAAGAGACCTGGAGGCCATTCACTCCAAGGACCTGGACGGACTCAGTAGCAATTTAGACAAGAGAAAAGAGCGGCTCTTGCAGATGGAAAAGGTATTGGCCAAAATAGAATATATGATCAATATCATAGCATGTAGGTCCCAAAATGGGGGAAGAGGCCAAAGACTCCTTGCACTTGACCAGATACTCAAAGAGGAATTGGCATTCTGGAATGCAGACCTCTTCTTTAAACACTCTGTAAAAAAGGAGACCGATTTATCTGGGGCTCCGTGCCTGAATATAGTCAATGAGAATCAACTACGAGATATGATTGACAGTCTACTGAGTGCCTGTATAGAGGAGATAAGAAGGGACGGAAAGGGCAATCTAAGAGTGAGCCTGAGACAAAAAGAAGAGTCAAGTGCCTGGCAGTTGGATTTTGAACATACAGGAAAGGACTTTCCTATTGGCATGGATCTGTCAGGGGTAGAGGTCTGGAAAGACCCACACAACTCCCTCCTTGTCCTGGCCCTCAATCTGGCAAGGGTCAGGGCGAGACAGATAGGAGCCAGTATAAGGCTCGACCCAAAGAGAGTCTCCTGTCTGATACCTGATAACTATACAAAGGCGGCCTCATAATTATTATGCAGGTATCGAACAAAATGATCCCTTATGAGTCAATAGATAACTGTTCAACAGGAGGAGGCCAGGGTCCCTGCCCGTCCAGGCAGACGGATATAGGTAAGTTCCCGTCTAGGCACAGGATCTGGTCCTGAAAGGATGCGTCTGGCCACATCTCTCAGACAGATGGCCTCACTATAGGTCTCCAGGAGTCTGGGGAGGAGTCTGTCAAAGAAGGCCCCAAAAGGCCCACCTTCTACCTCGGCATGGACCGCAAGTACAGGTTGCCTTGCCTCTTGAAGGGGACATAGAAGTCCCTGCACAAGGTCTGGTTCACCTCGAATCCCTATACTCAGAAGCTCTTCTAGACAGGGACCTGTAGTAGGTATCTGTAGGGTAGAGAATTCCTGGCCTTTATACCTGAGGAAACAGGGAGGACCTTCCCTGAGATCGCTTGCATAGAGCAGATCGAGCTGGTCCTCTACGGCAAGGCTGTCCGCTGTTGCCTGCCATCCAGGTGCAGCTACGGCCATGGGCCTCTCTCCCAGGATCTTCTCAAAGGCCTTAAAGGAATTGTCAAATTCCCTCTTGATATCTGCCCTTGTCATGTCCTTCAGGTGATCCTGCCAGCGCCTGTGGTCCCAGGCGTGGACAATGACCTCGTGGCCCTCGGATACGATCTGATGCACGAGATCTGGAAAGGCCACAGCTATGGGCCTGGCCGGAAGCAGGGTCCCGGAGAAGATGGTCCTCCATCCATAGAGTCCAGGTGCACCAGTACGGAGCATCTTTTTTAGGAATTCAGGGTCTCGGAACAGTCTATATATGGCCTTTCCTGAGTTATCTGGCCCAAAGGAGAGACAAAAAGTGGCATGGACCTGGTGATGTGCCAGGACATCCAGGAGAGTTGGGACCCCATTACGCATGCCATCATGGGTATCCACATCTACCTTCAGGACAAAACCAGAACCATCCATTTCTACAGCTCTTCAGGACGTCCGAGTCCCTCCACAGCTATCTGCCTGTTCTTGACATAGGCACTTATGGTCCGGTGCAGGGCCTCTTTCAGACCAATCTTTGGTTCCCAGCCCAGTAGCTCTCTGGCAAGAGTGATGTCTGGTACCCGATGCCCAATGTCTTGGTAATCTGGCCCATAGTATTCCTCTGATGAGACATCCCTCAGCTCCGCCTGTCTGGCCAGGGGGGCAAGGGCAGGGATCTCTCCAAGTACCTCAATCATCATCTCAGCAAGTTCTCTTATAGAGTAGTCATTACCGGGATTACCTATGTTGAATATCCGCCCGTCGCAACAGCCATCCTTGTTCTCAAGTATCTTGATAAGACAATTGAGACCGTCATCTATATGCGTAAAACAGCGTCTCTGCGTGCCACCATCTACCAGATTGATAGGCTCTCCCCTCAGCAGGTGTCCCAAGAACTGCGTCACCACCCTAGAACTCCCTTCTTTAGGGGCAGTAAGGCTGTCAAGACCAGAGCCTATCCAGTTAAAGGGACGAATCAGGGTAAATTGCAGACCGCGGTCCCTGCCCATGGCCCATATGACCCTGTCCATCATCTGCTTTGCACAGGCATATATCCAGCGCTGTTTATGGATAGGTCCATAGACACAAGGACTCTTTTCTGGGTCAAAGACCTTGTCCGGGCACATACCATAGACCTCGCTTGTAGAAGGGAATATTACTCGGGTGCCATACTGTGCACACTGACGGACTATACGGAGATTCTGTTCAAAGTCCAACTCAAAGACGGCCAGGGGGTCCCGAATGTAAGAAGCCGGAGTAGCTATTGCCACCAGAGGCAGACAGACATCACACTTTTTTACATGGTACTCAATCCACTCCTTATTTATGGATATGTCTCCTTCAAGAAAGTGGAAATGGGGATTATTGCTCAGGGCCTCTAGACGGTCTGAAGCAAGATCCATCCCATAAATCTCCCAGTCAGTCTCTGCAAGTGCATGGTGCGCAAGGTGACTGCCAATAAATCCATTTACTCCAAGAATCAGTAATTTCATTTAGTCTTAACTCCTTTTAATAGGGACCTCTATTCAGATGTCCTAAAGCCCTTCTCTCTTAAGGGGATTCCCTGTGATAGAGTCGTGTCTTCAGGGGTCTCACCCTCCCTGCTGACCGTCACAAGGCGCAAGAGCCCATGGCCTGTCTGGACCAACTGTTTTCCGTCCCTTGTCACTATGCTGCCAAAAGGCAGACCTTCATCTGCATGATCTAGGGGTTCAGCGGCCCAGATCATGATCTTTTCCCTTCCCAAAAAACCAAAGGCACCTGGATATGGCCAGGTAACTGCCCGGATCAGGTTGTAGATCCGACGGGCAGACCAGGACCAGTCTATGCGACCATCCTCAGGGCGCCTTCCACCAAAGTATGTGGCCTGCGAATGGTCCTGTGCTATCCTTGGGGCCGTACCTGCTAAGAGCCTTGGCAGATATTCCTTTAGGAGTACTTCTGCGGCCTTCTCCAGCTTCCTAAAGAGCGTAAGGGCCGTGTCCCTCTCATCAATGGCCACGGCCTGCTGCGCCACGATGTCTCCTGCATCGGCCTTGCGCACCATGTGATGGAGGGTCACCCCACCCTGTGTCTCACCACAGATAAGCTGCCAGTTGACTGGACACCGACCCCTATAATGTGGAAGCAGGGATCCATGGAGGTTGACTGCGGCGATATGTGGTATGGCCAATATCTCTTCCTTGACTAGCTGCCGAAAGTAGCAGGAGAGCAGGAGATCAGGGGCGAGGTCCCTCAAAAGACCTGTCCACTTCTCTGTATTTATGTCTTCTGGGAAGTAGACAGGTATGCCAATATCCCTGGCCAGGTCTCCAAGGGAATCAAACCACCTGTTCTCATTGGGATTATCTCTGTGGGTAAAGACTGCAGAGATGGGTATATTGAGTTCTCTTATGACCCTAAGGGCAATACAGCCCATGTTGTGGTATCCAAGCAGGACAATAGACATATCTATTAAGAGACCTTTATGGACTCAAGGCTCGAAATCAGAAACTTAAATGGATAAGACAAGAAATTATTCTACTTTTGGCCTTGAGCTATTTTCACAGTAGATTTTAAATATTATGATCTTTCTCTATAAATCCTGACAACTCCAATCTCTCCTTATACAAAGGATGCTCAGGTATATCAAGTGTAAGCCTCCAGGTTTCGATTAATGGCTTGATCCCCTTGCATAATTACGGTATTTCCTGAGCGATATTGACAGAATTGCAAAAAGAGGGTTTAGAAACGGACCGGGACTTTTGGAGAGACTGTATAAAGACAGGTGTATATGAGATATGGCCAGAGCATCAAGGTATAAATGGACATTTGCAAGCCACTTCAGACGTCATTCCTTTGGCTGGCGTTCCCAGACCCCAATAAAGCGGATAAGGGAAGCCGTAAAGGAGATCAAGTCCGTGAGTCGAAAAGACCCCTCTCTGGGAGCAGAGGGTGCAGTACGGCTCCTTGAAAAACTGTCTCCTGCACTGGAACAGGTCGACAGCTCTTCTGGTGCCATTGGCAATGCAGTCAATAGCGCCATTAGCGACCTGGTGCCTATCATAGCCAATGCCCCTGCAGACGATAATCTGCGCGGCAAATGGCTTGAACGTCTCTGGAAGGCAGTAGAGGCAGATGATATGCCCTATCTTGAGCTCCTTCCGGAATACTGGGGTGCCCTGTGTCATAGCCCAGAGCTGGCCTCGCAGTGGGCAGATAGATCTGTATCTATGGTGCGGGAGATCTGGTCACAGGGACAGAGAGTCAGGGGCAGTTTTAAGAAGACCAGTGCCTGCCTGAGTGCCCTGTTCAGGGCCGGGCGTTATAGAGAGGTCATGGAATTGTTAGACCTGATGCCTCACAAATTCTGGCATTACAGGAAATGGGGCGTCAAGGCGCTGGTGGCCACAGGAAAGAGTAAAGAGGCAATTCATTATGCCGAGGACTCCCGTGGACTGAATGAGCCAGACAGCCAGATCAGTGAGGCCTGTGAAGAGATCCTGTTGGCAGAGGGCAAGTCTGAAGATGCCTACCGCCAGTATGCCATTGAGGCGAACCAAAAGACCACCTATCTGGCGACCTTCCGTGCCATTAGAAAGAAATATCCGAACAAGGAGCCAGAAGAGATACTATCTGACCTGGTGTCCAGCTCGCAGGGTAATGAAGGCAAGTGGTTTGCTGCAGCCAGGTCAGCAGGTCTATATCGTAAGGCCATAGAGCTGGCCAATAAGGGCCCATGTAATCCGAAGACGCTCACCAGGGCCGCAAGGGATATGAAGAGTAAGGAACCCCGCTTTGCCCTGGAGGCAGGAATAGCGGCATTACGCTGGTTGCTTGCCGGATATGGTTACGAGGTGACAGGTCACGATGTGCTGGATGCATACGAATTTACCATGGAAGCCGCTAAGAATGCCGGATGTGATAGGGAAACCCTGGAAAGGATTCGGGCTATGGTGGCATCAAAGACCTCGACAGATCATTTTGTTGTCAGGATCCTTGGAGCCAGACTGGGGCTGGCGATATACAGATAGTAGGTAAGTATTCACATTTCTCCGGCCGGCAGTGGCCTTTCTCAGGGTCTCAGGAGCACCTCGATGCACAAGATCAGGCACCTGCCTATATCTGGAATCAGTCAAGTGGTCCGCCCAGGGGGACTCGAACCCTCAACCTGCGGATTAGAAGTCCGCTGCTCTATCCAATTGAGCCATGGGCGGTCAGCCGACAGTTCATATACCCGAAATCCTTACTGTGTGCAAGAAGGAGTCTTATTCTATACGTAAATTACGTGTGACAAAAGACAGACTGGGAATGCTCCCCTTATTAAGTAGATATTAGTGAATCACTGCAATCTCTACATCACCTTCCTTGTCTTTTACATTGATACTTACATTGTTTGCATGTCTTTGAAGGTCCAGGTCCACCCGGCCGCCTGGCACGTTCAGGTCCCTGATCTGGACCTCTGACAGGAATGGCGGCAGCACAGGGTGGCAGAATCGCAGTTGCGGTCTCTTGATATCAAAGCTGAGGCCAAGGGCTGCCTGCAAAAGGCAAAACACCGTAGCGCTTGCCCAGGCCTGTGGCAGGCAGGCTACAGGGTAGAGTGTTGGCCCCTCGCAGGGCCGTTTTATAAAACCGCAGAAAAGCTCCGGGAGCCTGTGCATGTCCATAAAGATACTGGCATCGAACAGTCCGGTCATTATCCTCAGTGTCTGGTGCTTCAGCCCATATCTTGACAGACCGAGGGCAATCAGGGCATTGTCATGCGGCCACACAGAACCGTTGTGATACGACATGGGATTGTACCTTGCCTCCCTGTCAGATATTGTCCTTATGCCCCATCCAGAAAACATGGAGGGTGACATTAAGGTATCGGAAAGCCTTTCCGCCCTGTCAGGTCTGACAACACCGGCAAAAAGGAGGTGTCCTGCATTGGAAGAGCAGATTTCGCAGGGCCTTTTCTCTCCATCCAGTGCGATTGCATAGGTGGACAGCTCCTCGATCCAGAAGGCCTTTTCTATGGTCTCCCTTATCTCTTTTGCCCTGTTATAGAATCTCCCCTCGAGTTCTTTTTCTCCAAGGATGCAGGCAAGCCTTGCGGCACCGAGATAGGCCCGGACGCAATAGCCCTGGACCTCACATAGGGCTACAGGACCGACAGGAGAGCTGCCGTCCCTGTGGAACACCGAATCATCTGAGTCCTTCCAGCCCTGGTTTGCAAGGCCCTTAGAATGGCTCTTGCTGTATTCTACCAGGCCATCTCCATCCATATCACCGTAGTCTTCTATCCAGGAAAGCGCGGCCAGGATATTGGGCCAGATGGATTTGATGAACTCAATATCACCAGTACGCATGAAGTATTCCCATGCCAACGTCACATACAGAGGCGTGGCATCCACGCTCCCGTAATACACCCCAAACGGTACTTCTCCACAGGCAGCCATCTCGCCTTGGCGCATCTCGTGGAGTATCTTGCCCGGCTGTGCATCTTTTTCCGGATCTGTATCCCTGGCCTGGGTAGCGGCCAGAAAGGCCAGCACGCCCCTTGCGAGCTCTGGATTCACTGAGAGGCATTCAAGCGCGGTTATGATGCCGTCACGCCCGAACGGTGCGCTGAACCAGGGGACACCTGCATACGGGAATGGGCCGTAAGCTGTCTCTGTGGTCAGCATGTGAAGATCAGAAACTGACCGGTTTATCCAGTCATTGAACTGTTCATTGGAAGTAAATATCCTGCACTGGCTGTCCCTGCTGTGTTTCAGTTCTCGAGCTGCACTGTCAACCGCACATTTGTATCTGGCATGATCAACTGGAACCGATCCTTTCTTCTTGCCCATATCTGTATAACAACATATAAGTATGTAGAGATTCCAGTCCTGCCTTGGCCGCAGGGCGATGTTATAGAGAAATCGGCTGTTAGAGATGGAATCAGGCATTCTTGACGAGACGATGCTCAGCCTGCGGAGCATCCTGTCAAGCCCTATGTAGGAGAGTAGAAGACGGTCTTTCTCCACCTGTGCAGGCAGTCTGTGCCCTTTCTTCTTGTGCACAGTGCCTCGGACTTCAAATATATCTGCAAAGTCTGCATCAAAATCAATGGACATGTCTATCCCCACAGGACAGGGCCAGTAGTTTGTGAGCCGGATACGTTCATAACATGCGCCTTTCCAGAGGAGCTTTGACCTGAAGATGTGAAGGGCACCCTGTGGAAGGACGGTTGTCTTTATGAATCCTGGTCCCCATCTTTCAGGGTCTATGGTAAGTTCTGGGTTGGTGAGGTCAACAGTAAGGAGGCTGTTGTCAGATTTTACAGTGGAGTTGAGCAGCAGTAGCCTCTGGCCCTCTATTTTGAGCTCAAGACTCGAAAGGAACCGGGTGTCCTGGTGATAGATCCCGTGTTCGTCCCTGCCGATGGAGTGGATATCTCCAAACCTGTCAAATACTGCAAATGTCTCCCCCTGTTTTAGCACCAGGGTACGGTCATCAATCCTTGTGGAAGTAGCCCTGATGTAATACTGCTTGTCCACGCATATCAGCTCTCGCTGGGCCATGGGAAAACTCCTTGCCCTGTGTGTTATGCGGCAAGCCTGGGCCTGAACTTGGCATATTCCAGGCTTCGGTATACCTCCAGATAGTCTTGGGCCATGCGCCTTGAGGTAAAGCGTTCTTCAAAGACCTTCCTGCAGGCCCTCCTGTCAATGGACCACAGCCTTTTTGTCGCCTTCACAGCCTGATCTATATCCTTTACTATAAAACCGGTGACTCCATCCACCATAATCTCGGGCACAGAACCCATTTCATAGGCAATCACAGGGGTTGCACAGGCCATGGCCTCGATCATCACCAATCCAAAAGGTTCAGGCCAGTCTATTGGAAACAGAAGGCCAAGCGCCTTGCCCAGGAACTCGTTCTTTTCCCTGTCTGATATCTCGCCAATGAATTCTATCAGCGGATGGCACAAAAGAGGCCTTATCCTGTTTTCAAAATAGTCAGTGTCTGCACGGTCTACCTTTGCAGCGATCTTCAAGGGGATATCGGCCCTCTTTGCGATCTCGATGGCCCTGTCAGGCCGTTTTTCCGGCGAAATCCTTCCCAGGAAGGCCAGATATTCGCCTGGTCTGAAGACAGGCCTGTAAAGGTCGCGCGGCAACCCATGATAGACGGTCTTCTTCCAGTTTGCCCATGGAAGAGGCCTCCTCTGGCTGTGCGATATGGACACCAGAGGCATGTCCCTGAACTCCATGTAAAGCGGCTTTATGTCCGGGATATCCAGCCTGCCGTGCATGGTCGTCACATGGGGCGTATTCATCCTCCTTGCCATCGGGAGGTGGATGTAGTCTATGTGAAAATGCACAATATCAAAGGAATCCGCCCTTGACAGGACGCGTTCGAGCATCAGGACATGAGAGGCCAGCGGGTCCTTGACTCGTGCATCGAGCCTGAGCGCCTTAGGGCATATTGCCTCAAGCCGTGCCCTTGTATCAGAATCCCGGCTGGCAAAGAGGGTTACCTCGTGCCCCATTCTGACCAGTTCTTCTGTAAGATACGATACGATCCTCTCGGTTCCCCCGTACAGTCTGGGCGGAATGCTCTCGAATAGGGGGGCTACCTGTGCAATCTTCATATCCTCTTCTTCCACCTCCTATACCAGAGATTTCATAAGATCTAAATCCTGCATGTCAAGAGGGGATAAAAATGATTTTTTACGATTTTTTAGTCAATTGGTCAGCCAATGTGCAACTTCTCAACAGGTTGGCCCCATTTTGGTAACCGATTACAGACTGCTTTTTTTAACATACCCTTATCCCTACAGGGTGAAGGAAACACTGAAAGAACCTGTCTGTGCCTGGAGAAGCTCTGGAAATCAGCGGGTATATCTGGAATAAAATGCTTTAGAACCAATGTTCCCCTTTCCGCATCTTGACATGGCTATAAAAATCGCTCAATTTAGGTTATACCTATATTCTAACTCCGCGGGGATATTGAGGAGAAGGCGATATTAACAGTGCGATTCTTAAAAAGACGAAGATTGAGGAGTACAAAGAAATAAAGCGTCAGATTGAGGCTCTTACCGAGGAAGTGAAAGAAAACGAGCTGATGGATCTGGTTGAAAGGAATAGCGGTCACAGATAAGAAAAGGAGATCTCGTCCATGAAAAACTCCATTGTTTTGCTCTTTACCATTACCTGTTTTTTCAATGTCTTCGCCGCTTCTTCAGCGAGAGCAGGTGACGATTCCTTCACACAGAAAGATAGAGAATTGCTGATACGCATCGATGAACGCCTCAATCAGGTCGACAAACGCCTCAATCAGGTCGACAGACGCTTTGAGCAGGTCGACAGGCGCTTTGAGCAGGTCGACAGGCGCTTTGAGCAGGTCGACAAACGCTTTGAGCAGGTCGACAAACGCTTTGAGCAGGTCGACAGGCGCATTGATGAATTAAGACAGGATATGAACAGACGCTTTGGGCAAATCGACAGACGCTTTGAATCGCAGCAGAATCTGATGATGGCTATCATTGGAGCCTTTGCTGCCATTGTGGCTGTTGCTATAGGATTTGCCATATGGGACAGGAGAACCATGGTCAGACCCTTTGAATATAAGGTGAAAAAGATAGAGAATGATATTGTGTCTGACAGAAAAAGGTTAGAGTCGCTTTTTGAGGTACTCCGTAATTACGCCAAAAGACATCCGGATTTGGCGGACATACTGAAGCAGTTCTCGATTTTATAACATTCGTCTAATCAGGTCCATCAATATAGCGATTTATCATCGGCAGATATTCCTTTTTAACACCTTGCAGATTCTGGAAAATTGTCTTGCCTGTTTTTTCGAAAGAGAATCTAAATTGTAAGCAGCTTCCCTGTAGTGGTTGTTTAAAAATCTACTGAACTGAGACTTGTCTATCCCTGAGAGTCTTGCCGCCTCTTTCAATGTGTGTTTTCTCACTGATATCATGAGAAATATAAGATAGCAAGCGCAGATAGTTGTCAGACGTTTCCCTATTGACAAATTACCTATTCACCCCATATTATTTGTTCAGTTAGGACCTCTTCATCTCTTACCAAGTCTAGAACTATCTGATATCTATCAGCAAATTTTTTCTCTTGGATTATCCTCTCCTCTATGGTATAGAAATTCCTGGCCTCCCTGTGATCCAAAACAATCATTGGAATATAATTCAATGACTCGAGATCTATGCGTGGATGCGCAGCAGGGAGGCAACTTTGTCTAACCTATTGATTGTACAGGACTTTTGAGCAAAACTATCCAATTTCACGCAACATTTAAGTAAATATGATTAAAAGGAGAGATAATTAATCATGATCATCCTTACCGGTGGGGCTGGCTTTATAGGAACAAACGTATTGATAGGGCTTAATGATATAGGGAAAAGCGATATTCTTATTGTTGATAATATTAATAAAACACAAAAGTGGCAGCATTTGGTGGGGCGCTCGTTTTATGATTATATTCATAAGAATAATTTTTGGAAGTGGATGGAGGCCTGTCCTAGATTAGAGATTGAAGCGATTATCCATCTTGGAGCGTGTTCTGATACTACCGAAGATGACTTCGATTATTTTATGGAAAATAATGTGCATTACTCTCAGAAAATTTGGGAGTTTTGTGCTGAACGGAATATCCCTTTAATTTATGCGAGCAGCGCTGCAACATATGGAGATGGTACAAGAGGGTTTTCTGATGATCATTTTCAAGTTTCTAAATTGCGGCCAATTAATGCGTACGGATTTTCTAAGCAACTATTTGATCTGTGGGTGTTGAAACAAAAAAAGACACCTCCTCGTTGGTATGGTTTGAAATTCTTTAATGTGTATGGACCTTATGAAGATCATAAAGGAAGAATGGCCAGTGTGGTTTTTCACGCCTTTCCTCAAGCTCGTGATCATGGACATATCCGACTTTTTAAATCTCATAAACCCGAATATGAGGATGGTGAGCAAAAACGAGATTTCATATATGTAAAGGATGTGGTAGATGTTATACTCTTTTTGTTGAATGGAAATGCTACCTCTGGAATTTATAATGTAGGGACAGGTCAAAGAAGATCATTCAATGATTTGGCAAAAGCTGTATTTCAAGCTATGGAATTAGAAGTGAATATTGAGTATTTTAATATGCCTGAAAGATTGCTTTCTCGATATCAGTACTTTACTGAGGCAGAGATTGCTAAATTGAGAAGAGCTGGCTATTCGAATAAATTTACAGAATTAGAAGATGGGGTATATGAATATATACATTTTTTGTCGGTTTAATGCTTTTGAGCATTATAAAAAGTGTCAGCCAATACACCTT
>JALTHG010000004.1 GCA_027004715.1 Deltaproteobacteria bacterium | reverse complement strand
GTCGTCTCTCTCTCATCTCTCTTGCCTTTTTCAAGAGCTCCAGAAAGGGATTTGTCCTTCCATGGCTGCCTGGAGAGGCGGGTGAAACAAAGAAATTCGGCCGGGTACCTCTCTTCTCTGTGTGAATTCCAGGACCAGTCAGGACCCTGTGATGGCCAAATATCTTTTGTAACTGTAAGGCCTTCTTATTGCCAGGTCGATGGGAAGGGCCAGTTCTAGAGATCCTTTTTGTGGGGCCTGGCCTAGGACTTGGCCTTCTATAGGGTCTGGGCTGTGGGGCCTGAAAGGCAACTGGAGTACCAGTCTTCTCTCCCTTCTTGGCCGTATCAAATATACCGATCTGTACTGATTCTCCACGGCTAGACCTGAACACTACACCTCGTGGAGTTATATCCTTTACGCTCCAGCCATCAACCAGGTCACCTGGCCTCACAGTACGTATATTTTTCCCCTTGCCCCTGGCATTCCGAATAAAAGACCCAGGCCTGGGTCTTGTGACCTTCAGATAGGCCATACGCATCCCCCCGACAATAACAGTCCCATAGACCTGATAGCGGCTCTTTAGATCCTTCTCTGCGGCTGAGCTGGTATCTCCAGTCAGGTCCTGTTTTTTGCCCCGTTTCGGGTCAAAAGGGTCCTTAGTGACAATGGTCTCATAGGGACCAAGCTCAACCTGGACAGGGGAATCCTCGGCATAGAGCACAGCAGGACCAAAAAGGCACCACAATAATGCCAAAAACGAGACCAAAAAAATTGATTTTTGGAGGCAATCCAGACTGGTTGTCATCTCTAAGTTCCAGGTCTCTGTTGGTTTGAGCCTTTGTGTTCCTTCAGCATCTCCTTCAAGGACTTGACCCGCCCCTTAAATTCCCTGGTCAGGGCATCGGCCTGTTCTGTAGACTGTATAACATGTGGGGTAATGGTTATCAACAGCTCTGTCTTGGTGTTTGTATAACTCCGCCAGCCAAACAGATAGCCCAATACCGGCAGGTCCTTGAGAAATGGGATGCCAGAGCGGGTCTTGTTTTTTGTATTCTTCATCAGGCCGCCAATTACTATGGTATGACCGTCCTGAACCACCAGATTGGTAGTTGCCTTTCGGGTCTGAAAACTGGGATAGTTGCCCCCTCCACCCACTGCTACTGCACTCCCAAGGGAGCTGACCTCCTGAGTTACCTTCATGTTGACCAGTCCACTCTCATTGATAGAGGGTGTCACATCGAGGATGACACCGGCGCTGCGATACTGAATAGACTGTGTGAGAGTGCTCTCTGTAGTACTGGTAGTCGAACTGGTCGCAGTAGGCACGTCCTGGGTCACCTCGATCTTGGACTCCTTGTTGTCTACTGCCAGTATATCTGGCGCAGACAGGATATTGATCTTTGTCTTTGAGGCCAAGAGATTGATCAGATTCCGAAGCTCACCACTTGAATTATAGAGGCCATAAGTAAATCCAGGGATTCCCTTACCAAGGGCTGTATCCTTGGCTAGATTGCCAAGACTCTGATCGGTAAGTGCAATATCAGCAGAATATGACTTCCTATGGCCCTTTAGAAACCACTCGACCCCATATTGAAAACCCTTATCCAGTGTGACCTCTACAACCAGGACATCTATGAGGACCTGCCTGGGGACCACATCTATCTGCTTCAGGACACTGAGCATAGTGGCATAGTCCTTTGGCCTTGCCTTAATGATAATGGCATTGTTGACCTCGTCTGGTATAATCTCTACCTCACCAGAGAGCTCACCACTGACAGTCGTCCCCTTTTTGGCT
>JALTHG010000003.1 GCA_027004715.1 Deltaproteobacteria bacterium | reverse complement strand
CTATTTTGTTGTGAAAATAGCTCAGGCCTCAAAGTAAGAGATCTACACACCTCAATGAGTAGAGTATCTAGGCTATTGGAGATCAGTAAATAATTACAGACTAGAGGTACTTAAAAATGGCAGTCCCTAAGAGAAAGACATCGCGTTCACGCAGAGGCAATCGTCGTTCCCATAATGGTCTCAGTATATTGAATCTCTCTATCTGCCCACAATGTAAAGAACCTAAGGCCCCTCATAGGATATGTCCTCACTGTGGTGCCTATAGAGGGAAAGTATTTATCAAAAAGGAAGATTTCAAGTAGAAGATGGCTATAGCAGTAGATGCCATGGGAGGTGATCGTGGCCCTGATGTATTGGTAAGGGGAGCAGTGGCTGCATCCAGGGACCAGGGGATAGAGATCGTATTGGTTGGGATAGAGGATATATTAAAGGAGGAACTCCAGCGGCTGGGCGGAGGAGATCTGCCCATTAGCATCTATCCAGCCTCTCAGGTGGTCGATATGAAGGAGTCTCCGGCCGACAGCCTAAGGCACAAAAAAGATTCCTCTATTCGAGTTGCCTTTGAACTGGCACGGCAGGGCAAGGCAGAAGGTATAGTAAGCGCAGGTAATTCAGGGGCTACCCTTGCCACAGCCCTGGTTACCCTTGGCAGGATCGGAGATGTCAGGCCCGCCATTGCCACGCTTATGCCTACACTAAAAAAACCTGTAGTTATGATAGACGTAGGGGCAAATGTAGATTGTAGACCCCACCATCTCTTACAATTCGGCATAATGGCCTCTGTATTTTCAAGAGAGCTATTGGGGAATCTCGATCCCAGGGTAGGCCTGCTCAGTATCGGAGAGGAAGACAGCAAGGGCAACCAGCAGGTAAAAAAGGCCTATGACCTCCTTGCAGGCACTGACCTAAATTTTGTAGGTAATGTGGAGGGTAGAGAGATCTTTAAGGGGAATGTAGACGTTGTGGTATGTGACGGCTTTGTGGGCAATATCTGTCTCAAATTGAGTGAAGGCCTTGCAGAATCCATCCTTATCATGTTGGAGTCTGAAGTCGAGGAAAAGCTTGCAGCCACTATGCATTATGCCTTGACAAAGTCGGTCCTTCGGAAGTTTCACAAAAAGATAGACTATGCAGAATATGGTGGAGCTCCATTACTGGGGATCAGAGGAATTGCCATCATATGTCATGGGCTCTCCAGCCCAAAGGCAGTCAAAAATGCGATAAGAGTGGCCCATGAACTTGCCAGAGTGAAACTGGCTGACAAGCTTGCCAAGTCCCTTTCCAAGAGACGCGATCTGCTCAAGGCGGCCTAGTAAAGGCCCTTAACTATCCAGATTAAACTATGTCTATACACACTATAGTCCTCGGGACAGGAGCTTATCTACCTAAATCTGTGCTGACAAACAAAGACCTGGAGAAGTGCGTAAATACCAGTGATGAGTGGATACGCACCAGGACTGGCATCCATCAACGCTACATAGCCAATGAAAAGGAGACCAATTCCTATCTTGCAACTCAGTCAGCCAGAAGGGCCCTGGATATGGCAGGAGTGCAGCCACAGGACCTGGACCTCATTATAGTCGCTACCATGACTCCAGATATGCCCATGCCATCTGTGGCCTGCCTGGTCCAGAATGCACTGGGGGCCAAGAAGGCAGGGGCCTTTGACGTACAGGCCACATGTTCTGGATTCCTCTATGCACTCTCCATAGCCGACAAGTTTATACGTGATAATCGCAGGATGAAGGTCCTGGTAATAGGCAGTGAAGTACTATCTCGCCGTATCAATTGGGAAGACCGGACTACATGCGTACTCTTTGGTGATGGCGCTGGAGCCACTGTACTCACTGGTGCCAGAGAGGATCGAGGTATACTCTCTACACACCTCCATTCAGATGGATCCCTAGGAGACCTGCTCACCATCAGAGGACTGGGGACTGCTCATCCTGTAACGCCTGAAATCCTTGAAAGGGGATGGCAGTATATAGAAATGCAGGGTAGAGAGGTGTTTAAGTGTGCAGTAAAGGCACTGGAATCTGTGGCCTGGGAGGCCCTTGAGGCAAATGGCTGGACTGGAGACGATGTAGACCTCCTGATCTCTCACCAGGCCAATATACGCATTCTCAATCTGCTGGGAGAGAGATTGGGGCTTCCCAGGGAGAAGATCTTTATCAACATCCACAAGTATGGTAATACCTCTGCAGCAAGTATCCCCATTGCCTTAGATGAGGCCAATCGTAAGGGGATATTGATTCCTGGCCTCCATATACTACTAGTCGCCTTTGGAGGGGGTTTTACCTGGGGATCAGTGGCCATGCGTTGGTGATACGGTTCAAAAGCGGAAAGGAAGGACTATATATGGCACAAGTCAACTACTTTTTGACCGAAGAACAACAGATGATCGTGGATCTGGCAAGGCAGATCGCTATCGAGAAGATCATTCCCGTAAGGGCAGAACTCGACAGAGAAGAAAGATTTCCTGCAGAGATCATGAAAGACCTGGCCCAGGCAGACCTTTTTGGACTCTATATCCCTGAAGAGTATGGTGGCCTGGCAAAGGGCTGCTTTGAGAATTGTCTGGCAGTAGAACAGCTTGCCTATGGCTGTATTGCAGTAACTACCACCTTTGCTGCCAGTGCCCTGGGTGGTTATCCTATCTTGCTCTTTGGGTCTGATGAACAGAAGGCCCGCTATCTTCCAGATATCGCCTCTGGCAGACGTCTTGTGGCCTTTGGGCTTACTGAGGCCAATGCCGGAAGTGATGCTGCAAGGATCCAGACCACTGCAGTAGAGGATGGAGACTACTGGGTAATAAACGGTACCAAGCAGTGGATAACCAGCGGTGGCGAGGCAGAGATATACACCATTATAGCCATGACTGATAAAAAGAAGGGTCCAAGGGGTGCAACTGCCTTTATAGTAGAAAAGGGTGATCCTGGATTTGGCTTTGGAAAGAAGGAGCGGAAGATGGGTCTGATGGCCTCATCCACCAGGGAGCTCCTGTTTAATGACTGCCGCATCCCAAAATGGCGTATGTTAGGCAATAGGGGACAGGGTTTCATCCTGGCCATGAAGACCCTGGACCTTGCCCGTCCTGGGATAGGTGCCATAGGCGTGGGGCTTGCCCAGGCAGCCCTGGATGAGGCGGTCAAATATGCAAGACAGAGGATACAGTTTGACCAGCCTATAATCTCTTTCCAGGCCATTCAGCACATGCTGGCAGACATGGCCACTAAGATAGAGGCAGCAAGGGCCCTGGTCTATTCAGTGGCACGTACTATTGATGCAGGGGCAAGAGATTTTGCCAAGCTCTCCGCAATGGCCAAGGTCTTTGCAACAGATACGGCCATGCAGGTAACTACTGATGCAGTCCAGATCCTGGGTGGTTATGGATATATGAAGGACTATCCAGTAGAAAAGATGATGCGGGATGCAAAGGTCCTGCAGATATATGAGGGCACAAATCAGATCATGCGCAACATCATTGGTAAGGCACTGAATAAGGAATACGCCAAGAGATAGATGAATATAGTTGTGTGCATAAAGCAGGTCCCAGATACCAAATCTGTCCACTTTGACATAGAGAGAGGTACCCTGGTCAGGGAGGGAATAGAAGCCACTATAAATCCCTTTGATCTGCACGCCCTTGAGGCCGGGCTCCAGATAAGGGATGTCTGTGGTGGAGAGGTCATAGCACTGAGCATGGGGCCACCTCAGGCAGAGGATGCCCTGAGAGAGGCCCTCAGTCTCGGGGCTGACAGAGGTATCCTCTTGTCAGATCGGGCCTTTGCAGGCGCAGATACCCTGGCCACCACCTATACACTGGCAAGGGCAATAGATAGATTGGGGCCAGTAGATCTTGTGTTGTGTGGCAGGCAGGCCATAGACGGGGATACGGCCCAGGTAGGACCCGGTCTGGCCACCCGGCTCGGCATTCCCTGTGTGACCTCTGTGAGTACTCTTGAGGTCCTGGATGACAGAAAGACCATGCACCTCAGGCGGGTCTGTGAAGAGGGCTATGACCTGATTGAAGTGGAGATACCTGCCCTCTTGACCGTAATGGCCAGTCTCAACACCCCAAGGCTCCCATCTCTCAAGGGAAAGATACGTGCCAGGAAGGCCGAGATCCCGGTCTGGGGAGTACAGGAACTAGGTGCAGAACCCGGCAGGGTTGGTCTAATGGGGTCTCCGACCCAGGTAGTATCTACATCGGTCCCTAAGTTTGAGGCCAGGAGAGAGATGCTTGAGGGCAGCCCAGAGGGACAGGTAGAGGCACTGGTCGCCAGGCTTAAAGAGGCAGGAGTCCTGTAATGCTCAGAGTGGATCGGGAAAAGTGTGTAGGGTGTGGTGGATGCGCAGAGGTATGTGCCTTTGGTGCCATCTGTATAGAGGATGGTGTGGCCGTGGTGGACCCTGATCTATGTACCCTATGTGGGACCTGTGTAGATAACTGCCCTGAGGGGGCACTGGAGATCTCTGCAGATAGGGCCGAACCAGAGGCAGACCTGAAGTCATGGAGGGGGATATGGGTGGCTGCAGAGTGTAGAAAAGACACCCTGGCCACTGTGAGCCTTGAACTCCTGACCAGGGCAAGGCAACTTGCAGATAGACTCGGCACAGACCTTAGTGCAGTATTGATGGGCTATAAAATAGCCCCATTGGCCAAAGACCTGATCTCATATGGGGCAGATCGGGTCCTGGTCGTGGATCATCCAGGGCTTGCGGCCTTTACAGGTGAGACATATGGCAACATACTTGCTGACCTTGCCAGGAGAGAGAGGCCAGAGATCATCCTGGCTGGTGCCACGGCCATGGGGCGTTCCTATATACCCAGGGTAGCCACCCTCCTTGAGACAGGGCTCACTGCTGACTGTACTGTCCTTGATATACGAGAAAAAGACAGGCTCTTACTCCAGACCAGGCCGGCCTTTGGGGGGAATCTCCTCGCCACTATTGTCTGTCCCAGGCACAGGCCCCAGATGGCCACTGTGAGACCCCATATCATAAAGGCAGGGAGACCTGATCCTGGACGCAGGGGTGAGATCACCTCCATCTCTGTCAATGAGGAACTATTGACCCACAGAGTCCAGGTCCTTGAGTCAGTGAAAGAACAGGCAAAAGGCCCAAATCTCACTGAGGCAAAGGTGATCGTGACTGCAGGTAGGGGCCTTGAGGCCAGAGAGAATCTTGCCCTGGCCAGGGAACTGGCCGATCTACTTGGTGGTGCCCTTGGGGCCACAAGGGCAGTTGTGGATGCAGGATGGCTCTCAGATCGAGCACAAATCGGTCAGACAGGTGTCACTGTCTCTCCCAAGCTCTATATTGGCTGTGGGGTATCAGGGGCCATACAACATATAGTTGGGATGCAGGGGGCAGAGATCATAGTGGCAATAAATAGAGATGCAGAGGCACCTATCTTTGATATAGCCCATTATGGCATATTAGGAGACGTCAAGGAGATATTGCCTCTCCTGATCCAGCGAATTAAAAAGGAGCGGGGATAAGAAATAGAGCTGAAAGCTCAAAGCTGAAAGCTGAAAGCAAAAATAGAGCTGAAAGCTCAAAGCTGAAAGCTCAAAGCAAAAATAG
>JALTHG010000002.1 GCA_027004715.1 Deltaproteobacteria bacterium | reverse complement strand
GCCACCAAAAAGATGTCTACAGGCCAGGAGGTCACGGTCTCCTGTGCTGAAGGCGAAGAGGGACGGATCTATAGGGGTCTCCTGGACTTCGATGTCCAGCGCATTGACTTTAATAATGTCCCAAAGACAAGGACAAAGATTATGATGAATGTCGGAATTCCGGAGAAGGCATTTGTCCAGGGACAGATCCCAAATGATGGCGTAGGTCTTGCGCGTCTTGAATTTATCATCAATTCCCATATAGGTATCCATCCCCTTGCCCTGCTGAACTATGCAGAGCTCAAGGAGAAGGCCTCTTCAGACAGACAGATCAAGGAAGTCGTGGATGCCATTGACCTCCATACAAGGGCCTATAGTGACAAGTCCCGGTTCTTTGTAGACACATTGGCACAGGGTATTGCAACTATTGCAGCAGGCTTTTACCCAAATGACGTTATTGTCAGGCACTCAGATTTCAAAAGCAATGAATATGCCAATCTGATAGGGGGACACCTGTATGAGCCCATAGAGAGCAATCCAATGATTGGATGGCGTGGTGCCTCCCGTTACTATGCCACCCTATTTGAGCCGGCATTTGCACTGGAATGTGAGGCCCTAAAGAAGGTAAGGGACGAGATGGGTCTCATAAATGTCAAGGTCATGATCCCATTCTGCCGTACAGTAGAAGAGGGGAAGAAGGTCATAGAGGTTATGAAGAGATATGGCCTGGTCCAGGGAGAAAATGGCCTTGAGGTCTATGTCATGTGTGAGATACCAAGTAATGTCATCCTTGCTGACCAGTTTGCCGAGGTCTTTGACGGTTTTTCCATAGGGTCAAATGACCTGACACAGCTTACCCTTGGGCTTGATCGTGACTCAGAGCTCGTGTCTCATATCTACGACGAGCACAACGAGGCAGTAAAGCGTCTGGTCCGTCAGGTAATACAGACGGCAAAAAAGGCAAGGCGTAAGATCGGTATATGTGGGCAGGCGCCCAGTGACTTTCCTGACTTTGCTGCCTTTCTGGTTGAGTGTGGCATAGACTCGATGAGCCTGACACCAGATACAGTAGTAAAGACCAGGCTGGTAGTGGCAGAGAAAGAGAGGGAACTGGGGATCTAGCAGTCAGCCATATTCGTCAGGGTAACTCTTCACGTCCCTGGCCAACAGGAGATAACAGGCCATTTTATGTCAAAGAAGATAGTCAAAGTTGGAGATATTGATTGCGGCTCAGATCAGTTATTCCTGATATCTGGTCCATGTGTCATTGAAGAGGAGTCCCTGATGCAGAGGACTGCAGAAGAGCTCAAGGGGATATCTGAGAGACTAGACATACCTGTTATCTACAAATCCTCTTTTCTCAAAGATAACAGGAGTTCTCTCAAATTTTATAAGGGTCCCGGGCTGGAAAGGGGCCTGGAGATCCTACAAAAAATAAAGCAGGACTTTGGGCTTCCGGTCTTATCAGATATACATTATCCTTCGCAGGCCAGGCCTGCTGCAGAGGTACTCGATGTAATACAGATACCTGCATATATGTGTATGCAGACTGAGCTCATTGTCAGTGCAGCAAAGACAGGCAGGCCTATCAATATCAAACATGGCCAGTTTCTGGCACCTGAGAATATGATCAAGCCTGTCCTCAAGGCAGTTGAATCCGGAAATGAGCAGGTCATGCTCACTGAACGGGGCTATACCTTTGGATACAATGACCTGGTGGTTGATCCCCGCAGTTTTTATGAATTGAGGCTAACTGGTTGTCCAGTGGTCTTCGACATCACGCATTCTATCAGGAAATATGGGATCCCTAGCGCCGATCCAAGGGGAGGGACAAGGAAATATCTGCCACTCCTGTCCCGGGCAGGTGTGGCTGCCGGAGTCGATGGCGTCTTTATTGAGGTCCATCCTGAACCAGAGAAGGCCCTGTGTGATGCAGCCAGTCAGCTCTCTATCTTTGATCTGGAAGAATTTCTGAAACCAATTATTGAATTTCACAACCTGGAATTAAAATACAGAGAGAAGTAAGGTCATGGAACTATATCTTGATAGCGCAGACATCAACGAGATCGAGAAGGCCTTTAGACTGGGCTTTCTGGACGGCCTGACAACTACACCTACCTTCATGCACAGACATGGGATCACAGATATCGATGGACTGATCCTCAAGCTGGCCAAAATTGTACCGGTCCTGCAGGTAGAGGCCCTGGGGAGACATGCAAGAGATATATATAATGAGGCACACAGGCTGTTGGACCTGGGCCTTGATAAAGAGGCCTCTGTCTTTAAGATCCCCATCTCTATGGAGGGAATTACTGCATGCAAGATGCTCCGTAACGAAGACATCATGGTAAATGTCCATCTGGTATATACACTTCAGCAGGCCTATATGGCCATGCATGCCGGAGCCAACTATGTATGTCCACTTGTAGGCCGTCTACAGGATCAGGGGCACGATGCCCTTGCCCTTATTGAAGAGTGTGTCAATGCGGTAAATTATTATGGTTACAATACAAAGATCATGTTCTCATCGGTCCGTAATATAGAGCATGTAAGAAATGCCATAAATATCGGTGTCCATACCATTACAGTCCCCTATAGAATTCTCCAGCAGATGCCTGAAAATAACTTCACTACCATAGGGACTGAACAGTTCTATGAAGACACAAGGCTTATGAAGGTCAGGGTCAAAGAGGCCATGAGTTCCACTAATCCTGTTGTCTCTGGCGATACCTCCCTAAAGGATGCCATAGTAAAGATGACAGAATATGGCTTTGGCTGCATCATCATTGTCGGCAGCAATGGGGAGACCCTTGGTGTGTTTACTGATGGCGATCTGAGGAGACTGCTGCAGAAAAATGGGAGAGACATACTCGAGTGCAAGATGTCTGACTTCAAATATAAAACGCCTATCTCTATAGATAGCCAGGAGCTTTTGTTTAAGGCAAGCGAGCTCTTTAAGACCCACAAAGTGGACAACCTACTGGTCACAGAGGGAGATAAAGCCATTGGTCTCTTGGACATCCAGGATATCTGATGTCTCATAATATTATAGCAAGACTGTTTGAAGAGGCAGGGGGGAGATTTGTCTCTCCTGCCCTTGACATCAAAAAGGGGCTGAAGGAGATAGAGGCCTTTTTATTTGACTGGGACGGGGTATTTAACAGAGGCATTAAGGGGCATGGTATAGCTGGTACCTACTCTGAGGCCGACTCAATGGGCACAAATTTGCTCAGATTTTCGTCCTGGATGGACCATGACCACAGGCTCCCTGTTACTGCAATCCTGACTGGCCAGAGAGACCTCACTGCTATTGATTTTGCCCTCAGGGAACACTTCAATTATATCTATCTAGAGAGTATAGACAAATCCAGGGCATTTGATCACCTGCTAGAGATACTAGGCATAGACCCTAAGGGGGTGGCCTTTTGCTTTGACGATGTCCTGGACCTGCCTGTTGCAGAGAGGTGTGGCCTGCGTTTCATGGTAAGGAGAAGTGCCTCTCCAGTCTTTAGAGAATATGTGATCCAGAGGAATCTCTGTGATTATCTGACAGGCCACCAGGGAGACAGTCATGCAATCAGAGAGATAGCAGAACTGATCCTTGGTCTTAAGGGAGATCTGGACCTGGCCATCCAGGAGAGGGTCAGATTCAGCAAGCTCTATCAGGAATATCTAGGACAACGTAATTCGCAGAAAACTGAGGCCTTTATCCTGGAAAGGGGCCAGATTGTCAGATACAAATTGACCCATTTAGTCACTTAAGGCCTTCCCATGTCTTACAATCTCTCCCTGTACCAGATAGACTACCTCTTCGGCAATGTTGGTGGCATGGTCGGCTATCCGCTCCAGGTGACGGGAGACCAGGAGCAGATTGATCAGATAACTCACACGATTGGGGTGTTCACTTATGGCCTGTTTTATCACATCATAGGCCTGACTCTGCATGTCATCCACCTCGTCATCCAGGCCACAGACCTCTACGGCAAGGTGATCGTCCATGTTCACAAGGGCGTCCAGACTCCTTTTGAGCATATATGCCGCCTTTTCTGCCATGAGAGGATAATTAAATGGGATATCGAGTCGCTTTCTCTTGGCTATTATCTTTATCCGCTGTGCAATGTTTACTGCCTCATCGCCTACCCTCTCGAGGTCATTGTTGATCTTGATTACGGCAATGATAAACCTCAGGTCTATGGCAACAGGCTGATGCAGGGCCAGGACCTTCAGGCACTCCTCTTCTATCTCCATCTCAAGCTCGTCTATATCATAGTCGCTCTTGATGATCTTCTCTGCAAGGTCTGCATCTCTCAATTCAGTGGCATTGATAGCCTCTCGAACGTGCTCTTCTACCATGGCTCCCAGGGAAAGGATCCTCTTTTTCAGCTTTTCCAATTCTTTCTGTAGACGTACAGGCATAAAAATCTCCTCTCTTTATCCAAAACGGCCAGTAATGTAGTCCTCTGTCTTCTTGAGCCTGGGTTTAGTAAAGAGGACCTTGGTGTCATCTACTTCTATAAGCCTCCCCATATATAGAAAGGCAGTGGTATCGGATATGCGGGCTGCCTGCTGCATATTGTGCGTGACAATAACGATCGTGTAGTCCCTCTTTAGCTGATCGATCAGCTCTTCGATCTTCTGGGTACCGATTGGGTCCACGGCCGATGTAGGTTCATCCATAAGGATCACATCGGGCTCTACGGCCAGTGCCCGGGCAATACAGAGCCTCTGTTGCTGCCCGCCTGAGAGACCCAGTGCAGAATCCTGTGTCCTGTCCTTGACCTCATCCCAGAGAGAGGCCTGGCGGAGGCTCTTTTCGACCTGGTTTCTGATGTACGACTTGTCTTTTATGCCAGTTATCCTCAGGCCATATGCCACATTCTCAAATATACTCTTAGGAAAGGGATTGGGTTTCTGGAATACCATGCCCACATTGCGACGCAGGCTGACCACATCCACATCTGGACCATAGATGTCTATATTATCCAGGAGGATCTGACCCTTCACCCTACTGCCCGGGATCAGGTCATTCATACGGTTCAGACAACGCAACAGGCTGCTCTTCCCACACCCTGAAGGACCAATAATGGCACTTACCTGATTGGCATAAAAATTCAGAGAGATATCGTGCAAGACCTTGGAATCACCGTAATAGAGGCTCAGATTCCTTATCTGGATCTTTGCAGAACTATTCATCTCCCCTCTGCATTACCTCCGTTTCTGGAGCCAGTCGCGGTAGATAATGGCAATGAGATTGAGACCTACTACAATGGCAATGAGTACAAGGGCGGTCCCGTACTGGAGGGGACGTGTGACCTCAATATCTGTCCCTGCCGTGGCCAGGACATATATATGATATGGCAGGGCCATGACTTCATCAAACACAGAAGATGGCAGAGAAGGTGTATAGAATACGGCTGCAGTAAACATAATGGGTGCAGTCTCTCCAGCGGCCCGGCTGATGCTAAGGATACTACCCGTAAGGATACCTGGCAAGGCAGCGGGCAGGACTACTCGATAGATGGTCTGCCACTTGGTGGCTCCAATGCCTAGAGAGGCCTCCCTATAGGTATCTGGAACGGCCCGCAGGGCCTCTTCTGAGGCACCTATAACCACAG
>JALTHG010000001.1 GCA_027004715.1 Deltaproteobacteria bacterium | reverse complement strand
CCAGATAGCAGAAAAGGCCATAGAAGGGGCATCCCAGGCAAAGGCATTTACATCTGTAAAAGAAATAGCCCTGGAGCAGGCCAGGAAGCCTGATACCACAGGGAAGGTTGATGGACAATTATAACAGACCATGAATTCAAAATTACACACCAAAGAGACCATTCCAGAGATATCTGTAATACTCCCTGTCTATAACGAGGCACCCAATATTGAAATTCAGATAGCAGGTCTATTGGAGGCGCTCAGGCCGATGGGGCGCAGGTTTGAGATCATAGTGGTAGATGACGGCAGTACGGACGGAAGTCAGGAGATATTAAAGACCCTGCAGCCCAGGACCCCTGAACTCAGGGTGGTGATCTTTCGCAGAAATTTTGGTCAGAGTGCAGCCATGACCGCTGGATTCGACTATTCCAAGGGCGATATAGTGGTGTCAATGGACGGGGACCTGCAAAATGACCCCAAAGACATCCCTGGCCTCATATCAAGACTGGAAGAGGGCTACGATATAGTAAGCGGCTGGAGAAGAGACAGGAAAGACCCCTTTATCTCCAGGAGACTCCCCTCTATCCTGGCCAATCGGCTCATCGGATACATGACAGGTGTGCGACTCCACGACTATGGGTGTTCGCTCAAGGCCTACAGGAGAGATGTGGCCAAGAATCTCCTGCTCTACGGCGATCTCCACCGCTTTATCCCAGTACTTGCAGACCTCTATGGCGCAAAGATAACCGAGATGGTCGTGACCCATCACCCGAGGAAATATGGAAAGAGTAAATACGGGATAGGGAGGACCTATAGGGTAATCCTGGACCTTATGCTTATGCTGTTTTTCCAAAAATTTGCCACAAGGCCTCTCCAGTTCTTTGGGCTGAATGGGGGATTGATCTTCAGTGCTGGATTTTTAATCGAGTTATACCTTACATGGGTAAAGTTATGGCAGGGTAAAGACATAGGTAACAGGCCGCTCCTCCTCCTGGGGATGCTCCTGATCATAAGCGGTATAGTCCTTGGTGGAATAGGTCTTGTGGCAGAGCTGGTGGTAAGGACCTACTATGAGTCTTCAGGTAAGCACATATATACAGTCAGAGAGGTCCTGGAGTGAGGGCAAGGATCGGCTCTACAGGTAAATTTTTGCTGAGAACAGGGGTCAGCATCTCTCTCCTGGCCTGGTTTGCCTCAAAGATAGACCTGCACAGTCTGTTATATGCATTCCTTGGTCTCTCTGTATATGCATGGGTCATTGCCTTTTTGATGTACCTGGCCTCTCAGGTGGTAAGCAGTACCCGCTGGTATCTCCTGGCCCGTGCCCTTGATTTTCCTGGTCCCTGGTCCATGTATCTCAGATATTACTTTATAGGCATGTATTTCAATCTCTTTCTGCCTACCAGCGTGGGTGGAGACGTCCTGAAGGTGGTCTTTATATCCCGTGGGGAGTCCAAAAAGCTCATGGCCACCTACAGTGTCCTGGCAGACAGGCTCTTTGGGCTTGCTGCCATGTTCTTGTTAGGGGCAGGGGCCGTGCTTATAGAAAATGGTATACTCCCCTCTCACTTTGAGCACCTCTTGTGTCTTGCAGGTCTCTGTGCCATTGCCATACTCCTGGGCCTTCCACTAGTCTACAGGGTCCTCAGCAGCATCTGGCCTGTGCTTGGGGAGAGGCTGGCCATACTCCTGGTATTCTGGAAGAGACCAGGGGTCCTCTTTGCTGCCATGGGTCTGTCCCTGGTACTCCAGGCCCTTGGGATGGGTGCAGTGACGCTCCTGGCAAAGGCCATGGGACTCAGGCCGCCTATGGCATTTTATTTTGCGGCCTTTCCCCTGGTGGCGATCCTCACCCTGTTGCCTATAAGCCTTAATGGCATAGGTATAAGGGAAGGCGGCTTTATCTATTTTCTTGGACTCAAGGGAATATCTGCCGAAAAGGCCATTACCCTGAGCCTGAGTTTCTTTGCAGTGCAGGTATTGGCGGCCCTGATAGGGGGGCTTGTCTATACCTTTGGTTCCCACAAAAAGTCACTCCATGACTACGTTGCCCACATGGACTCCACTCAGAGACTTCCAGATGCAAAAAATGGCCTCAAAAGACCTCATTAAGAGAGATGAATCCACCTGGGACAGGCGTTTTCTGGCCTTTTTGGGGATCCTGCTCCTCTGGCGTATTATATACCTCCTTATTACACCCCTTGATCTCTCACCTGATGAGGCCTATTACTGGGACTGGTCACGTCACCTCGCATGGGGATACTACAGCAAGCCACCAATGGTGGCCTGGATTATCGCCCTCTCTACCAGGGTCTTTGGCAATACACCTTTTGGGGTCCGGGTCCCTGCCGCCATCCTCAGTACCCTGGGCCTGTGGGCTATATATTCCCTGGGACGCCGGATGTTCGGGGCCAGGGCAGGCCTCTTGGCCGCTATGGCCGCCGCTGCCTCACCTGGGTTCGATATCCTGGGGCTTATCATGACTATTGATGCCCCCCTAATCTTCTTTTGGTCTCTTGCCATATACTGTCTGTGGATGGCCTTAGAAAAGGGACAGGGAGAGATTCATAATGCAAGGTGGTGGATTGCCTCTGGAGTCTGTGCCGGACTTGGTCTCTTAAGTAAACAGACCATGATTGTCTTCTGGCCCCTTGCCATTGCCTTTCTGATGGTCAGCCCCAGAGACCGGCATATCTTCTCAAGGCCCTGGCCATATGTCTCAGTAGGGCTGTCCTTTCTGATTGTGCTCCCTGTAATATGGTGGAACTATGGACATGCCTGGATTACCTTCCACCACACCATGCACCACTTCCAGGCAAATCCCGGTAGATGTTGCCTCTCTCTGTCCACTCTTCTCAACTTTCTGTATCTACAGCTCATTGTCATATCTCCTGTCACCTGGATACTCATGGTACTGGTCGGTGGGGGCTGTCTCCTGGCCCTCAGGCCATGGTCTCATCGCATTCCCCGTTCAGTGTCTTTTCTTACGGTCTTCAGTATCCTGCCCCTTGCAGGGATATTGATATTGAGCCTGAGACAGAGGATAAATGCCAACTGGCCTGCCCCATTCTACGTGGCGGTCTCAGTACTCCTTGCGGGCTGGGCCTGTGGGCAGGTCTCCTGTAATCCCTCCCTGCACTGGCTCAGGAGGCTCTTTAGACCAGGGATTGCGATAGGACTGGCAATGGCAGCCCTGCTCTATCTGATCCCCCCTGGTCTTGCTGTATTCAGACTCGACGGTGGACCAATAGATCCTACACTGCGTCTGCGTGGGTGGAGAGACCTGGGACAGGAGGTCGGGAAGATCGAGGATGGACTGTCGGATCAGGGTAAGGTATTTTTGTTGGCCAGGAGGAGACAGACAGTGAGTGAATTGGCCTTCTATGTACCTGGACAGCCAGAGGTATTCCATTGGAGTGATAGGAGGGAAATAGAGAGCCAATATGAGATCTGGCAGGGTCCTCTGGACAAGACCGGATGGGACTGCCTCATTGTCATTGATGCCGAGAAGGGACTGCCTCAGGGCCTTTATGCCTGCTTTAGTTCCCTTGAATCCCTTCAAGAGATAGCAGTACCCCTTGGCCATGCCAGAAAGCGCCGATTTAATCTCTATCTTGGCAGAGGTCTCAAGACCTGGCCAGGTGGTATCTGATGTCTGTTAAGAGGCCCATCACCAGTCCGATTTCCCTCACCCTCTGGCAGCATCTGATAAGGCTGATCCATCCCTATGTGCCCAGGGTGATCCTGGCTACAGGTTTCAGCCTCATCGTGTCCTGTCTAAATGGTGCGATAGCCTGGCTCGTAAAGCCTGCGATGGACAAGATATTTGTCGAAGGCAGATACCAATATATCTACCTGTTGCCAATAGCGATCATTGCCCTCTATATCCTTCGTGGACTGTGCAGCTTTCTACAGTCATACCTCATGCGGACCGCTGGGATGAAACTGGTCCGTGACCTGAGAGACCGTTTCTTTTCCCATCTGATGTACCTGCCAGTATCCACTATATCCCGCTCTACCAGTGGTGATATAGTCTCAAGGCTCATGAACGACGTGGGCGCAATGGGGACAGTCCTCTCTCAGAGCCTGAGGACGGCTATACTCCAGGTCCCATCTGTAATCGTCCTCATGGGAGTGGCCCTCTACAGGCGCTGGGACCTGGCCCTGCTGAGCTTTGTCCTCCTCCCGTTTATTGCCCTGGGGACCCGATTCTTTTCGCACATGGTGCGGAGACACCGAAAGAGGGTCCAGGGCTATCTGGCCATCCTGACACACCGTGTAAATGAGGCCCTCCAGGGCCTCAGGGTCATAAAGATATTTGGCATAGAGGAGGCCAGGGTCAACCAGTTTGTGAGGGAAAACCGGACTACATATCGACAGATGGCAAGGGTCATACGCCTGAGAGAGGGTACGAGGTTTCTGATAGAGGTCCTCTCCGGTCTCGCGGTTGCAGCAATCCTGGGATATGGCGGCAGGCTTGTAGCAAGCGGAGAGATGACCTCTGGAGACTTCTTTTCCATCCTTACGGCCATAATTATGGCCTTTACGCCCCTCAAGAAGCTGGGTGGGGCCTATACCCAGTTCCAGGAGACCCTTGGGGTCTTCGAAAGGGTGGAGCACTTTCTCGATTATCAACAGGAAGGGGACCAGGGGCGACCCCTTGAGGGACTGAAGCGGGAGATCAGGTATGAGAGAGTATGTTTTTCTTATCCTGGAACAGATACTCAGATACTGCAGGATATAGACTTCACTGTGGCCGCAGGGAAGATCTTTGCCATTGTCGGGCCCAGTGGGGCGGGTAAGAGCACCCTGGTAGACCTGATCCCAAGGTTCTACAATCCCACATCCGGAAGGATAGTCTGGGATGGCATAGACCTCAGAGACATCTCCCTTAGAGACCTGAGGCAGCAGATGGCCATAGTCACCCAGGATGTCGTCCTGTTCAGCGACAGTATCTTTGAAAACATTGCAGCAGGGAGCTCTGGCAGGGCCACCATGGAGGAAGTGGAGAGGGCGGCCAGGATTGCCCAGGCCCACGAGTTTATCTCTGCCCTTCCAGAGGGCTACAATACAGTCCTGGATGAGAATGGACTCAATCTGTCCGGTGGGCAGCGTCAGAGGATAGCCCTGGCAAGGGCAGTCCTCAGAAATCCTCCGCTACTCGTACTGGATGAGGCCACAAGCGCACTTGACAGTGTCTCTGAGGAGGCGATTCAGGAGGCACTGGATGAGGTAATGAAGGGCAGGACCACCATAGTAATTGCACACAGGCTCTCTACCATCATCAATGCAGATCAGATTGTAGTCATCGACAATGGCCGGATAGTAGACAGGGGCACCCATAGAGAGCTGATGGAGGGCAGTGCCCTCTACCAGGAGCTTTATAAGACCCTGGGCAGCAGTGAGGAAGTGAACTTGACACAGTAGGGCAGAACAAGTAAAAAATATCTCTTTGGGCAGAAATTCGTAACTGCTGCCTGAGAAAACTAATTGGCCGTCATTAAGATCATGGACTTTTTTAAACGCATTATACAGCCCGATGTGGCAACAAAGATGCCTGAAAGGTTCCTTATTGAACCAGCCAATATGTGCAATTGCCGCTGTCCTACCTGTGTGACCGGGAGCGGGC